>SPBP01000158.1 GCA_004525935.1 Lentisphaerales bacterium
AGCCGCGGTCTATTCTTCCGGTGCCCGGTCCTTCTCTTCCGTCGCGGCGGGCTGCTCCGAATTCGCCGATGTCCCTGTTACCTCAGGCCGGTCCGACTCTTCACGGCCCTTCTTGAATTCACCGAGGCTCTTTCCGAGCGATTTTGCGAGATCCGGTAGCTTCCTGGCGCCGAACAGCAGGAGAATAACCAGGAATACGAGTAAAAGTTCCCATGGTCCCGGACTTCCAAACATGGCCGTTATCATGTATTTGCCTCCCAGCCATCATTACCGACACAGGTCGGAGTTACATCCTCAATTCTATTCCATGCCCCCACCCCGGCAAGAACATTCTCACGTTTACTCTCTCGAACGAACGATTTCTATCTCTTTCTCGCAGAGGCAATCTCGCGTCTAGACTCACGCTCGGCGGTCCGCTTCTTGAGAGTCTCGCGTTTGTCGCCGTATTTCTTGCCCTTGCACAGCCCAAGGTCGACCTTCACCCAGTTTCGTTTGAAGTACAACTTGAGAGGAAGGAGGGTAAGTCCCTTTTGTGAAACGTTCGAGGCCAGCCGTTCTATCTCGCGAGCGTGAAGAAGGAGACGCCGCGGTCGCAACGGGTCATGGTTGAACTGATTGCCGTGATCATACGGCGAGATATTGACGCCCTGCAGCACGAGCTCGCCATTCTCGACCAGCGCGAACCCGCCAGTGAGGTTCGCCCCACCCGCTCGCACAGACTTTACTTCTGTGCCGACAAGCTCTATTCCAGCTTCAATTCGTTCAAGGACAATGTAGTCCCTGAACACGCGCCTGTTTGCAATAGAGCGTTCTTCGCTCACATTCGCACCACTACGCTTACTTTCTAGCGCTGTTTTCCGCAGCCTCGGAAAGATCTATCTCAATCGTCAACTTGCCGGCGGCAATCTCGCGCAGGGCAACGTCTTCCGGATCGTCCCCGGGGAGCGGCTTTACATAAGGCCTGTCCCCCGCACAGAGCTGCCTTACGCGTTTGGAAACCGCGTTAACCAACACTGGTGGATCCTTGATCTGTGTCAGGGCATCAGCAATATACTTCTTGTGCAATTTGTCACCCTCCGAAGCGTTGAGAAAACAATGGGGCGCATTGTATGCGCCCCATTGTGCTACGTCAACTACGCAATCCCCGTGGAGCCAATGCGCCCCAGGGCTGCTTGATTAGTAATCCATACCGCCGCCCATGCCGCTCATGCCGCCCATGCCGCCCATGCCGCCGCCCATGCCGCCACCACCTCCGGCAGAAGAACTCTTCTCGTCTTCCGGCATGTCGGTGACCATACATTCCGTCGTCAGCAGAAGCCCGGCTATGCTCGCCGCGTTCTGAAGGGCTGTCCGACCCACCTTGGCCGGGTCCAACACACCGTCCTTGATCAGGTCGGCATACTGTTGGGTTGCAACGTTGTAACCCATCGAGCCTTTTGCCTTCCGCACTTCGTCGACGATTATGGCGCCCTCAAGACCCGCATTCGCGACAAGCTGCCGCAGCGGCGCTTCCAGAGAACGTCTGATAATGTCCACACCGATCTTCTCGTCACCCTCGGCATCCGTCTTGTCCAGCGCGATCTGGCAACGCAACAGCGAAACACCGCCACCAGCCACAACGCCTTCCTCAACAGCGGCTCGCGTCGCATGCAGCGCATCCTCGACCCTTGCCTTCTTCTCTTTCATCTCGGTCTCGGTAGCCGCGCCAACATTGATCACCGCAACACCGCCAGCCAGTTTCGCCAGGCGTTCCTGCAGCTTCTCACGATCGTAGTCCGAGGTGGTCTCGTCAATCTGTCTCCTGATCTGGCCTACCCGGCCCTGGATCGCAGACGTCTTGCCGCCACCCTCGACGATTGTCGTGGTTTCTTTGTCGACGGTAATGCGCTTCGCCCTGCCGAGGTCTTCTATCTTGACGTTCTCGAGCTTTATACCGAGATCTTCAGTCAAGCAACGGCCGCCGGTCAGAATCGCGATATCTTCCAACATCGCTTTCCTGCGATCGCCGAATCCAGGCGCCTTTACCGCGCAACACTGCAGAGTTCCACGCAGCCTGTTCACGACGAGTGTCGCAAGCGCTTCACCCTCGACATCCTCTGCGATAATGAGCAGCGGACGACTGGACTTGGCCACGCTCTGCAATAATGGCAACAGATCCTGGAGACTCGAGATCTTCTTCTCGTTTATCAGGACATACGCGTCTTCGAGCTGGCACTCCATGCTATCGGAGTTCGTTGAGAAGTACGGGGACAGGTAGCCCTTGTCGAACTGCATGCCCTCGACTACATCCAGCGTGGTCTCGATGGTCTTCGCCTCTTCAACAGTGATCGTTCCGTCTTTGCCGACCTTGTCCATCGCGTCCGCAATGATGTCACCGATCATCTTGTCGCCGTTCGCCGAAACAGTGGCAACCTGTGCGATTTCTGTGTGTTCCCGCACTTTCTTGCTCTGCTTCGAGATGGCTGCCACAACCAGCTCCGTAGCCTTGTCAATGCCCCGCTTCAGGCTCATCGGGTTGGCGCCGGCCGTTACGTTCTTCAGGCCTTCCCTGTAGATTGCCTCCGCCAGGATCGTGGCGGTGGTTGTTCCGTCGCCCGCGGTGTCGCTGGTCTTGCTCGCTACTTCGCGAACCATCTGCGCACCCATGTTCTCGAACGGATCGGCAAGCTCTATCTCCTTTGCCACCGTAACGCCGTCCTTCGTGATCGTCGGTGAGCCGAACTTCTTGTCCAGCACGACGTTCCGTCCACACGGTCCGAGCGTCACCTTTACTGCCCGGCTCAGTTTGGTTACCCCGGCGAGCAATGACTGTCTCGCCTCGCTGTCATACTTCAATTGCTTTCCTTTAGCCATGACCAATTCTCTCCTTCTATGTACTGCTTAATCCATTCAACACGCGACTCGCCGGGCGTCCGGCGACGCCGCAATCAGTTACTTGCCGATAATTCCCAGAATGTCTTCCTCGCGCACTATCTGGTATTCCTTATCATCGATCTTCACTTCTGTCCCGCCGTACTTGGGCATCAGCACCTTGTCGCCGACTTTTACGTTAAAGGGAATCTTCTTCCCATTGTCGTCAATCTTCCCTGTGCCGATCGCGACTACCTTGCCGGCTTGCGGTTTCTCTTTGGCGGTGTCCGGAATGATTATTCCGCCCTTCTTCACTTCATCTTCCTTGTCGGGTTCAACCAGAACTCGATCTGACAGCGGCTGAATCTTCATACTGCTTGACCTCCCTCTCGACTTTTCTCGTTTCCGTCATAGCCCCCTTCGCCGTATGCTGGAACCGCCCTCTGCGGCCAAGCCGGCAAAGAAGAACCCCTACTTCTTCTTGTCGTCTTCCATCTCGTAATCGGCGTCTATCACCTCGCCTTTCTCTTCCGGCTGCCCGCCTGCGGCAGACCCATCCTGTCCCGGCGCCTCGTCAGGTGCACCGCCAGGCTGCGCCTGACCTTCTCGAGCCTTGGCGTAAAGATCTGCTGAAACGGCCTGCATAGCCGCATTCAACTCATCAACACTACTTTGAATCTTATCCGCATCATCAGATGATATGGCCGACCTGACTTCCTTGATCGCCGACTCCACTTTCTCCTTCTTATCAGCTTCAAGCTTCTCGCCCTGCTCCTTGAGAAGCTTTTCGCTCTGATACGCCAGGTTCTCTGCCATGTTCCTCGACTCAGCAAGCTTGCGGCTCTTTTCGTCCTCGTCGGCGAACTGCTCGGCCTCGGACTTCATCTTGCTTATGTCGTCGTCCGACAATCCGCTGGACGCCGTAATCGTGATATTCTGCTCCTTGCCCGTGCCAAGATCCTTCGCAGTGACGTGCAGAATGCCGTTAGCGTCAATATCGAACGAGACCTCAACTTGTGGAACCCCGCGCGGTGCAGGCGGAATGCCGTCCAGGTGAAATCGTCCAATTGTGCGGTTATGTGCCGCCATCTTCCGCTCGCCCTGGAGAACGTGGATTTCAACCGTCGACTGATTATCGGCCGCCGTGCTGAAGATCTCGCTCTTCTTGGTGGGGATAGTGGTATTGCGTTCAATCAACGTTGTGTAAACGCCGCCAAGCGTCTCGATGCCCAGCGACAAGGGTGTTACGTCGAGCAATAGAACATCTTTCACCTCGCCCGCGAGCACGCCGCCCTGGATAGCAGCGCCAACCGCAACCACCTCATCCGGATTTACACCCTTGTGCGGATCGCGGCCGAACAGGTTCTTGGCTACTTCCTGAACCTTCGGCATACGCGTTGAACCGCCCACGAGGATCGCTTCGTCAACAGAACTCAGCCCGGAATCCCGCAAGCAAGCCTTAACCGGGCCCACAGTTCGTTCGACCAGCCCTTCGACAATCTGCTCAAGCTTCGACCTTGATAGCGTCAGATTCAGGTGCTTCGGGCCCGACGCATCAGCCGTGATGAACGGAAGGTTGATGTCGGTCTGCTGCGAACTCGACAGTTCGCACTTCGCCTTTTCCGCAGCTTCTTTCAGCCGCTGAAGCGCCATCGCATCCTGGGAAAGATCGATGCCGCTCTCCTTCTTGAACTCTGCAACGATCCAGTTGATTACCATCTGGTCGAAATCGTCTCCGCCAAGATGCGTATCGCCGTTTGTTGCCTTCACCTCAAAAACACCATCGCCGATTTCCAGGACCGAAACGTCAAATGTGCCGCCACCCAGATCGTAAACAGCTATCTTCTCTTCCTTCTTCTTGTCCAGCCCGTAGGCCAGTGACGCCGCGGTTGGTTCCTTGATAATCCTCAGCACTTCCAGCCCGGCTATCTTCCCTGCATCTTTGGTTGCCTGGCGCTGGCTGTCGTTAAAGTATGCAGGCACCGTGACTACCGCCTGAGATATCTTCTCTCCGACGTACGCCTCGGCGTCAGCTCTCATCTTCTGAAGAATCATCGATGATATTTCGGGTGGCGAATACACACGATCACCCGCCTTGATCTGCGCGTCTCCGTTCGAAGCGCGAACGACCTCGTACGGAACAAGCGTAATCTCGTGGGCAACCTCATCGTGCTTTCTGCCCATGAACCGCTTAACCGAATACACCGTATTCTTAGGATTTGTGATCGCCTGGCGCTTCGCAGCCTGTCCTACAAGCCGCTCTCCGCTTTTCGTGAAAGCCACAACAGAGGGAGTCGTTCGCATCCCTTCCGCATTGGGAATCACTACAGGCTCTCCGCCCTCCATCACTGCCATGCACGAATTCGTCGTGCCCAGGTCTATTCCGAGAACTTTTGACATCGCCCCTCCTCAATGCCGGATTACGGCACACGCTCTCATGATAAGCAGCTACCGTGCCACGTTGCCGCACCGATTGCAGTCATTAGTCATATGCCATTGGATCCCAGTCTATTATGAGTTTCAGTCCGAATATCAGCTCTCGACTCACTCGGAGCTATGTGCGACCTTATGTCCCCTTTATCCCGCAATTATGAGCCAAAGCGTCATAATGTCCCGCCGGAGTCAATTCGTGGTTCACCGCAGTTCCGGCAGGCAATGAGGACTAGCCAACTTCGCTGAAAGTGTTCAGGGGTTCAGAGTTCAGGAGGCCACCGGCGCTCGGACTCCGGCAGGTGCTTCTCCAGTGATTTGTCAAGACCGTTGAGCATGTGGAGAATTTGCCAGAAGGTAGTCTTCGGCCTCGGCATTCCAGACGCCGCCATGTTTCCGGCAGATGCGATCAAGCTGGCCATAAAACGGATCGCCCTCCCCTTTTACGGAGAGCTCATCAAGTGCTACCAGCGGAAGATCTCTCTGGGTATATATCAGCTTCTTCCCTCCAGGTATCTCCGGCAGCCTCATTATCGTATCCGCGGCACAAGTGATGCCGCCGATATGAGTGATCATCGAGGCAGGATTCAGTCGCCCTTCGGACATGAGCTGAAGCGATTCCCGCATGTCGTCAGTGTTCCCGCCCGAAGTGCCGACAACGTGAGTTCCACTGTAGTGAATATTGTAGAAG
>SPBP01000121.1 GCA_004525935.1 Lentisphaerales bacterium
AATGCCATTTGGACAGGCCATAGGCGTAATTCGGCTGGAGTGGAGATCGGCCGAATGCTCGGAAGTATGATCAAGTCGCCGGAGAAGTTTCTGACCTCCGACCTCTGACTTCTGACCTCTTGGGTTGCGGGCGTAGCCCGCCTTGTTTGGTTACGCTTAATCGCCCGACTTCATCGGCCTGCCAGAGCGTGTATGTGCATATGGCCAATGACAAATCCCCCCACAAACCCGGAAGCGCCCACTTAAACGACCCGCTTTATCGTCCCCTTCTTATCTTCTATAGCGAACTCCGGAATCAGGTCTCTGCCCCTCTGCGTCTCCGCGCGAGAAATCATTACACTTCGCGTTGTTTGTCAGCTCCACGCTTCTGGTTTACAGCAGGAACATCATGTCGGCATATGACGGCAACGGCCACAGGTCGTCCGGGATCAGGCCTTCCAGTTCGTCCGCGACGGCACGCAGTGCTGCCATGGAGGACAGAAGTGCACTTGTTCCTCCTCCGTTGCAGCGCGTCTCGTCGAGTTGACGTGTTCCCGCCAGCAGCGCAGACGTCCTACTTGCAACGGAGTCGAGCAACGCGCCCACCTCGCTGACGTCTCTGCGGTCTGCATTGTCGGTCAATGCGAGCGTTTCGCCAAGATCCCGCTGGTACCTCAGCGCCGCCGGCGCGATCATGGTTCTTGCGATGGTCACCGCGCACGCCGCCTCAATGTCGACCGTCGCTGTATAGGCATGTGTATATACTTCGTAGCGCGACTGCAGTTCCCTTTCCGACAACACTTCATACTTCCCGAACAATGCCACCGTTTCAGGTGCCAGCAGAGCCTTCAAAGCCTCGGGGGTTCCGGCTACGCTGGGCAGGCCACGCCGCTCGGCCTCCTGTCTCCAGTCGTCGGTGTAGTTGTCACCGTTGAAGAGGATGCGCCTGTGCTTCCTGACAATCTCGCGCAGTACGGACTGCAGGCTTTCGTTAAAGTTCTTCTTCTTGGCCACTGCGGTTTCGAGTGACGTGCAGATTTCGTCCAATGCTTCGGCAACAATGGTGTTCAGCACGATGTTCGCGCCCGCGCAGCTCTGGCCGGCGCCAACGGCCCGAAACTCAAACTTCTCCCCGGTGAATGCGAAAGGCGACGTCCTGTTCCGGTCAGTAGCGTCCTTGGGGAACGAGGGCAGCGAGGAAACGCCTATCGCGATGGTTCCTCCCTGTTTTGAGCTTGTTGCTCCGCCCTTTTCGATCTGCTCGATCACGTCGGTCAGCTGGTCTCCCAGAAAGACGGAGATGATTGCCGGAGGCGCCTCGTTGGCGCCCAGTCGCAGGTCGTTTCCGGTGGAAGCCACTGCCGCACGCAACAGGGCAGCCCGGGAGTCAACGGCCTTCACCAGTGCACAGATCATTGTAAGGAACTTTGCGTTATCGTGCGGGTTATTCCCCGGTGCCAGCCAGTTCTTTCCATCCGGTCCGGTAACGGACCAGTTGTTATGCTTGCCGGATCCGTTCACCCCGGCGAACGGCTTTTCGTGAAGCAGGCAAACGAGCCCGTGCCTTTCCGCAACGGTTCGCAGCATATCCATGACGACCATGTTGTGATCGACCGAAAGATTCAATTCCTCGTATGTTGCGGCTATTTCGAACTGGGCCGGACAGACTTCGTTATGTCGTGTCTTTGAGGGAACACCCAGCCGCCAGAGCTCCCTGTCCAGATCGCACATAAAGGCCTGGATGCGAGGCTTGATAGCACCGAAGTAATGATCCTCCATCTGCTGATGCTTCGCCGGCGTGCGGCCGAACAGGGTCCGGCCGGTCTGCAGCAGATCGAGTCGCTCCAGGTAGAACTCCATGTCGATCAGGAAATATTCCTGCTCGACTCCAAGCTGGGCGCAGGCTCGTTTCCCGGCCGACTTGATGCCAAACAGCTTGCCGAGCCGGCACACCTGTGTTGACAGCGCCGCAATCGACCGAAGCAGTGGCGTCTTCTTGTCGAGCGATTCGCCGTGATATGCGCAGAACACCGTGGGAATACAAAGGGTGGACCCGCCCTCGGATTCCTTGATGAAAGCGGGGCTCGTGGGGTCCCAGGCGGTATAGCCCCGAGCTTCGAACGTTGCCCGAAGTCCGCCGGATGGGAAACTTGATGCGTCCGGCTCGCCCTGAATGAGTTCCTTTCCCGAGAAGAGATAGACCGCCCCACCCTCACGATCGGGGGTGACGAAGGAATCGTGCTTTTCGGCTGTCGTGCCTGTAAGCGGCTGAAACCAGTGAGTGAAGTGGGTTGCCCACTTTTCGACGGCCCATGTCTTCATCGCTTCAGCCGCCTGGTCGGCTATGCCCCTGTCGAGAGTCTTGCCTTGAACTATCGTGGATCGGAGTGATTTGTACGCAGACTCCGAAAGATACGTTTTCATTACGCTGAGACTGAACACGTTTTCCCCAAACATTTCCATGGTCCGCGGCTTCTTCTTGCGGGGGGTGCGATGACTTTTCATTTTCTGAATTCCTCCTGCACACGGGTGGTGCATTTCGACAGGCCCTTGGTCGTCCGGTACGTAGTATTGCAGTTGCCGGCCCCGGTTACCACAAAAAGATGTCCACTATGAAGCCCATGTTATTGATGCCACGGGCGGGCCGGCTCTCCGGACTTGCCTGGCCGAGGGAACCGTGCTGTGCAGCCGAGCCGCCGAAAATTGTCGCGGCGCTCGGCGGTACTGCGTAGAATGTGCATCCAGCATGGAGAAGGAGACAGCATGCCAGTGCTCGACAAGATACCTTTTGAAATCGACACATCATCCTTGTTTGAACGGACCAGGATCGAGCCAACCGGAGAATACTCCGACGAGATCCGCGAACTCGCGGCTCAGGCTGCCGTCGTTGCACGCCCGAAAGCGGTCTATGCCGCCGAGTTCGTGTCGGCGCGATACGAGGAATCAATTACAGTCGGGACTGTGACTTTCCAGAGCCGGGTACTTGGCAGCAACCTGGGGGGGGTCGAACGGGTCTTCCCGTATGTCGTTACGTGTGGGGTGGAACTGGACGAGATTCCGGTTCCCGAAGATGATCACCTGCTGTTGTTCTGCAGGGAGATAATCAAGGAGATGGCGTTGTCGGCCGGCGTATTGTTTCTCCGGGCTCACCTCACGCAGACCTACGCCGTTCAGAAAGTAACGTCGATGAGTCCAGGCAGCGGCGACCGGGATGTCTGGCCGATTGAACAACAGAAGGAACTATTCCACCTGCTGGGTGATGTGCGGGCAGATACTGGCGTTGTACTCACGGACAACTGTCTCATGATACCCAACAAATCGGTTTCGGGGATCATCTATCCTGCCGAAATTGATTTCGCGACGTGCCGGTTGTGTCACAGGGAGAAATGTCCGAGCCGGAAAGCTGAATTCGATGCAGCCATGTGGGAGGAACACGGACTAGCAGCCCGTCGGACTTAGCTCGTCCTGACGGGCGATCAAAGTCCGACGGGCTGCTAGAAAGTTTTGCTTCGCAAAACTGAGTTATAATCGTGTATAGAACCGGGGGCAGTAGAGTTAGCTCCCAGCAGAGGGATCCTGACCGAGCTATAGGACAAAACCACCCCTTTGCTCTCATGCCATCGCCAGTTTCAGGTTCCACAACCGCTTGAAGTTGTACGGCAGCGTGACCAGTTGCCATTCGCCTCTATTGCTTCCAACACCACCCACAAAATAGACCTTGTTTCGCGTAGCGAAACTTGCTAGCAGAATGGAGGACTTTGGCGAAGCGCCAAAGTCCTCCATTCTGCTAGTACAGCACGGAGATTCCGCATGATGGATGTGATCAGAGAAGCATTGATGATAACCAGCTTTGTCTTTGTGATGATGCTGGCAATCGAATATGTGACAGTGCTGTCAAGGGGCGACTGGGAGAAGAAGCTGCTTGGAAGCTGGTGGAAACAGAACCTGCTTGCGGCCCTGCTCGGGGCGTTGCCCGGTTGCCTGGGTTCGTTCGCGGTCGTCAGCCTCTATTCTCACCGCGTGATAACCTTCGGCGCTCTTACTGCCGCGATGATAGCAACGTGCGGAGACGAATCGTTCGTAATGCTGGCGAGATTCCCCGGGAAAGCGATCATGGTGTTCGGAATCCTTTTTGTTGTTGGATTTACCACGGGCGCGGTTGTGGATCTGCTTCTCAGGGCCAGGAGAACATCCCGCGGCACGGAGCTGGAAACTTATGTGCCGGTCCATGAAGAAGAAAGGTGTGTCTGTTTCAACCGACAGGAACTCCTGGCGCAGTGGAAACACTGTACTCCGCAACGGGGTGTGATGACAGTGTTTCTGGGACTGTATCTGCTGGCAGTGGCGACCGGTGAGATCGGGCCGGAACACTGGAACTGGATCCGGATCACGCTCATCGGTACGGCAGCAGCAGGACTCTTCATCGTGGCGAGCGTCCCGGAGCATTTCCTGAAGGAGCACCTGTGGGATCATGTGGCCAGAGTGCATATCTGGCGGGTATTCCTGTGGACACTCGGGGCGATGACGGTGCTGCATATCCTCGTAAGCCGGATGGACATTGAGGGGTGGATCAGCGGCAGCGGGCTGACCGTACTTGTTGCGGTCTGTCTTGTGGGTCTTATTCCTCAATCGGGTCCGCACCTTGTCTTCATCACCCTGTATGCGGATGGCATGCTGCCGTTCAGCATTCTGCTGGCCAGCTGCATCGTGCAGAACGGACACGGCATGCTACCCGTGCTTGCACACTCAAGACGTGCGTTCGTAGCCGTCAAGGCGGTTGGTTTTACGGTCGGGCTTGCCGTGGGACTTATCGGACTTGCGAACGGTTGGTAGAAGGACCTGCCTGAATATCCAATAGCCAACACGGAATATCCAACGCCCTGTTGCCGGCCGCAGTGACTTCAGCGACCCTTTTTCCTCATCTTCCGCGTTTGTCACAACCGACAAAGTTCACGACAAAGTTCTCCACCGTATGAACAGTTCTCTGATGAAGTCCCTGCTTCCCGCCCTGCGAAGCCTCGGCGAAGAGCGGAGCTTGTCGAACGGGCGGTTCCCTTATGTCCATATTCTTCCTTTACTGGGCAACCTTAAGATGCGAGATTACAGATAAATGAAAACTACACGACATTGTAAATCAGTTCACAAAGTAGCCAGCACGGAATTGGTGCGCCATTTCAGCGAGTATCTGGCGCAGGTTCGTTACGGCAACCGAAGTATCATTATAGAGAAGAACAGATCTCCAGTTGCCGAGATCCGGCCGCTGCATGGAGAAGAGTGCAGCTTGGGCGATTTTCTGGCGCTGTGGAAGAGTCTACCTTCGCGCGCGGACTTTGCCGATGACCTGGAAAGAGCTAATCATTCGGATCACTATGACATGGCAGTAGCCGCAACGGCGAGATCCTACGGTTACAGTGTCCTCGTGAGCGGGCGGGATGAAGCCCATTTCCGCCGCGTACGAAATCTCAAGGTCGTCATGTTATAGAGGACTCGTTTTCTTTCAGCAATAAGCGGCTCACCCAATAAGCGCCAGGAGCACAACGTTCAACAGGCCGCCGGTTACGAGGGCCGACAACACCATAATGCCGGCAGCTTTGAGCATGCCGCGCGGCCCGAGCTCCCGCACCATTATCGCGAACGTAGCCACACACGGGAAGTACATTGAAAGCACCACGCACGCGACGATCATCTGGCGCAGGTTCAGATTAAGCGGGGCAAGCATGCCCACGGCAACGTCTTTTCGCAGGAACCCGACAACCAGGCCGCCCACGGCTTCCTCCGGGAGCCCAAGCACCCCGGTGATAACCGGTGCGGCGAATCTGCCGACTGCCGATATGACACCAAGAGCATGAAGGATATTTACGAACATCACGCCCCCCAGAACCCACGGCACTGCCTCGCGCAGGAACCAGATGATCCGCATCCAGACTTTCTTCAAGAGGCCGCGCATGTAAGGGATCCGGTAAGGCGGAATATCCACGAGAATCGCCGGACTTTCCCCCTTGATCGTGGCGTTGAGAAGAAGACCGCCGACAACCCATGCCAGGAATAGCGTTCCGAAAATCGGGAACAACGCATACATTCCGTACTCGCCGGCAAGTCCCACTATCATCGCAATCTGAGCCATGCACGGCACGGTAATGGCCATAAGGGTGAGGGCAATGAACCGCGCTCTCTTTCCTTCCAGGATCCTTCCCGACAATGCGCCGGGAACATTGCATCCGAAGCCGAGCAGCATGGGGATAATGCCCATACCGTGCAACCCGATCTTGTGCATTACCGTATCGGTAAGAACTGCCAGCCTGGGCAGGTAGCCGCTGTCTTCCAGGAAGGAGAGCGCCAGATAGAACGCAAAGACATATGGTAGCACCGCGGCAAATGGCACATACAGGCCGGTGGTCAGAACGCCGAACGACTCACCAAAATCGATCTGGCCATCGATCAAATTCCCGATCAACACCGAATGCAGAAGACCACGTCCGCCGAGCATTGCGGATAACCGCATCATCAGAGGCGCCCAGGCCCTTTCGAACAGTGGATCGAAGACGAGCGAGATGAGCCCCTCCCCTATGAACCGGATCGCCTGAAACGACAATGCCATGACCGCCAGTCCAATAGCGGGTCCTGTCACAGGTGCGACCGACGCGTCAGCGAGTCGGTCACGCAGCGTGTGATGACGATGCAGAACCGTCTGGACACGCTCTATTATGCATCCGATTTCGCGCCAGCGGTCTTCGCGGTCTACGGTCAGGGGTGATACCCGGGCCAGGGAAAATTCTTCCACCAGGGCTTTGACCCCAACACCGGTTATAGCCACCAGCGGAACGCAGGCGACTCCGAGCAGTTTCTCGAGCTCGGGAACGTCTATTTGGATTCCCGTATGCTGCGTTTCGTCCCAGAAATTGAGGGCGATGACCATCCGCTTTTTCAAGGCCACCAGCTGTAGCGTCAAGTTGAGGCTTCGCTCGAGGTTTGTGGAATCCACCACATTAACGATCAGGTCATCATCGCTCATCTCACGCAGGATCTTTGCCGCCACTTCTTCGGCCCGCGAATCCGGATCGAGCGAATACGTGCCGGGCACATCAACGACGCATGCGACCTTATCGCCGACACGCAACCTGCCTTCCGTAAACTCCACCGTTGTGCCGGGGTAGTTAGCGGTGATGACATTTGCGCCGGTCAGCCGGTTGAACACGACACTTTTGCCGGTGTTCGGATTGCCTGCCAGAAGTACTTTCATCCATGGATTCCTTGATCAATATCCAATATCCAACGACGCGCCTGAGCTTCCGGCGGGTTACCGACGGTAATCTCCAGTCGTCTGGTTCGCACATTCCCCCGATCATGTCAATGGCCGTCGGCTTCGCCTCGGCCCTCACATCGACTAAGCAGGTCGATTAAGCGTATCCGACGAAGGGTGGGAT
>SPBP01000465.1 GCA_004525935.1 Lentisphaerales bacterium
AAAGTGACTGACTGAGCAGCTGCAGTTGATCTTGCCGGTCGCCACAACTTCCTGCTACTCTTACGACATGGTCGCGTTCAACAAAACGTACCGAAAGACGCTTACCCCCTCATCTACCCACCGGGATTTACACCGAAAACCGCATACCCCCGATAGGTCAGCGAAGGATTCGGGCCATCGATATTACTCTCCAGAGATTTCCCGTTGGTTGAACAGGGATCCGGTTGGCGAGCGGGGATTGTTCTTCCCCACGGCGAGCCGAGCCGCGACACCATTCCCTAGTGTGACGCATCTTTACGTGTTCTTAGCAAACAAGCCAGTTGGCTCTTTGGATCTACTCGGCGCTGCAGAAGTGCGGTACTTCCTAGACATCACAACCGATGTACCGGAACGCAATACTGGATTAACCGTCCCCGACGACATGGCTGTCGTGTGCGGCTGTCGATGCCAACCTAGAACCGCAACTGTATGTCCGTCTAAGTACATCATGTCTTGCGCTGTCCTAGCCGATGTAAATGTCCTCATCCCCACTGAGCAGAACCTGAATGATGCGAATCGCACTTTCGAGCAGACGTTCATGCATGAGATGAGGCATGTGGGTGCGCTTTTCTGGTTTGCAGAGGGGTGCGCGAGGAGCATAGAGGACGGGAGCTTTGAGAGCAGGTGCTACAGTACCTTCTTCTCCTGCCGTCGCACTGTTGAGACGATCGAAGCGTGGTGGGAGCAGAAGAAGGCCCAGTTCGCACAGAACCAGACCTACCACGTTCTTGATCCCTACGAGTACTATGGGGGCGTAGATCCTGTAGGTCCGCACAACGCTCCTTGGGACTCGTACGGGCCGCGAGGTCATGAGGGAAGGCACTTGATAAATGAAGCAATTGCTCATCATCTCCCGTAATCCGCATGAGGCAGCCAACTCAACTCAACAGCAACCGAGCACGTATTCTTGGTCCACTCTGCGTGCTTCTCTTGACTACCATTCTGGCCTGTAGAATTGGGTTCTTGACTGGCAGGTCTTCGCATTCGGGCACAAACGCTGCACAAGCGCGGGATAGCCTTCCATTGCCATGGGACGAAGGGATTACGCACCATCCCCGTGTTGCGCTCGAATCAACGACAGGGGGCGCCAGGTGGACACTCAGTTTCTACGGCCCCCCTATTGCGGAAGGCAAGGTTGATGTGCTTCAGAAGTTGCACACTTTTTACAGCCGCGGCAGTAAAAATACGGGACGTCGTGATCTTTGGATCACGGTCGTAGTCGGAAGATACATCCGCTCGCAAGAATTGGCAGAGGCAATCGACGCCATGCGCGCGATCGGGTTCGCGCACCTCGACATCAGGCTCCTTGAGTCTAGACGCCGACGGCAGAGCTCCCTGGATCCACTCCCCGTGGAACAGGTCAATCTGCCTCTGGGCACAGCTTCAAACTGGATCTCCTCCGGTGGGTTTCAAGCTGCTGTGTTTTCAAATCTCCAGGAATCCCCATGAGCCTGCCAACTCAACCCAACAGTAACCGAGCACATACTCTTAGTGTATTGGGAATGCTTCTTGTAACGATGATTCTCGCCTGGAAGATTGGATTCTTGGCGGGCGGTTCTGCACGGAGGCCGCACGCCATCCCATTCCCATGGGACGAAGAAGGACCTCAACACTGTCCCTATGTCTGGATTGAAACAACGCCAGATGGCACCAAGTGGAGACTCACACACATCGGCTTGCCTGTTGCGGAGGGAAGGGATGATGTAATTCGAAAGTTGCGCGGTGTTCGCGGCCTCATTAGCGAAGATATGCAACCTCGTCCTTCTCGGATCGCGGTCGTCGTCGGGAAGACCATCGGCGCAAACGACTTGGCGGACGTGATCTCATCCATACGAGCGATCAGGTTTCCCGACTTCGACATCATGCTCCACGCATCTTCAGGGCCCAGGGTTCAGCCCTCGAAATAGCAAATAGGGCTTCTGGACTACAGAATCTGGCCCTTCACGGCGAATAAGACCATCAACAAAATGGCATCAGATTACCACCGGCAGTGTTCAACGAAATGATATTTGATTCTGCCGCTCTTCCCGGTACAATAATCCCACTCAAGGAGCCACACCCGCATGGTCGCTTTTGCAAAAGCATACCGAAAAGCGCATACCCCCGATAGGTCAGCGAAGGATTCGGGCCATCGATTTTATTCCGCAGAGATTTC
>SPBP01000318.1 GCA_004525935.1 Lentisphaerales bacterium
CCGTAGAGAAGCATCTGCGGAATGCCGGCAAGTAGCCGAATACAGATCCGGACCAAGCGAAAACGGCAGCCCCTCGAGCCTTCTCTGTATTCCGTCTCAGTTTTGCAAGGATGACAAATCGATAATAGCCTTTGCGATTCCATACAGCGAAGAGAGGCTCCCAGGTAATAATTCTGAAACATGCTACCGGCTTATGCCCTGATTCGAGGGAAGAATCGCTATTCCTCGATCAACGCGGCCCGCGGAAGGCATGGTTCCTGCTCTTAGCTATAGACGGCGGAGGCCAAAATGAGCTGCTTGGACACAACACAGAAGAACGAGGTCGGCCGGCGGGAAAAGCGAGCCAGGTCCGGTTTCACGCTGGTTGAAATCATGATCGTGGTGGCAATTATCGGGGTTCTTGCCACAATCGCGGTGCCCAGCTTCGCCAGGTCAAGACGACGTGCGCGCGTTGCAGCAACCGTACACGCAATCAAGGTATTTGAAGACGCGTTCTCCAGGTACAACCTCGAAAACGGCGTGTATCCGGTTCGGCAGTGGCCCGATATGTGGTGGGAGTTCGAGGAGTTCCCGGACCCGCTCGACGGATACCTGAAGCAAAGAGACTGGACTCGTGGCGCTCCCTGTGATGGAGACTATTCGTACACATCATGGGCACTCGGTTTCGCACAGGGCGGCGAGCCGATGAAGTACCTCTATCCTCTCAGGATCAGGAACAGCTCCCGCGAAGTGCTTGAAGCCGTGGCAAAGGAGCTTTGTGGGGACGACTGGACCAATGACTACCGGAGACACAAAGCATGGTTCTCAGGTAATGACCTGTGTGTTACGCTGTTCTACACCATAGGATCCGCATCCGCGAAACAGCAGGAGTGGATGTAACGGGCGTTTCAATCCGTTTCGATTCCCGACCACTCACCGTGTATACTGCAGCTTGGCGCCGCGCCAATAGCACCCGGATCGATTTCTCCTCCTGCCGGGCATGTGGTCAGCTTGTGCTCTTCAAGGAATTCCATGAGCGACTCAGAAAGAGTTGCCCCTCTGCGCACCTCGCCGGCAGACAGGAACTGCTCCTTGAGTTCCACGATTGACTGAAGCCTCAGCAGGCAGACGTCGCGATCCATGTCTTCTTTGGCAGGCTTGCCGGGAGTAAGGATCGAAAGATAAATTCCCACCGCGAGCAGCAGCGGGAGAAATGCTACGCCTACAATCAGCCAGTTGATCGGCTTCTTCGGATCGTCGCCGTCAACAGGTTTCTCTTTCTTCGGCGGCCGCGCTTTCGGCAGCCCTTCCCTGTAGACTATTGGCATGCCAGTACTCCCCCGGCATTCTCCCCGGCCCTGTTTCTCATCCGGGTTATCAGTGCAATCCCGCCTCCGGCGGGACAAGTTCGTGGTTCACAGTTGTTTAGATGCAGCCAGGCTGCTCCGTGTTATTCTTGGGTCATGACATTCAGCTCGTCAGGAGTCAGTGTCAAATCACCGGCCCCGGCATTCTCGCGCGCCTGATCGGGAGTCCGTGCACCAACAAGCGCGTGAGAACAACCCGCCTGCTGCAGGTTCCAGGCAATTGCAAGCTGGCCAGGTGTTACACCGTGGGCTTCGGCAATCGGCCTGAACTTCTCCAACCTCTGCGATATTGCCTGTCGACTGTCCGCACTGAACAGCGAACTGTTGTTCCGCTGATCGCCAGGGGCAAACGTCCTGTCCGGTCCTATTTTTCCAGTGAGCAATCCCTGTGCCAACGGCGAGTACGCCAGGAATGCGATATTATTTTCCCCGCAATAAGGCAACAAGTCCGACTCGGGCGCACGGTGAAGCATGCTGTATTTCTCCTGGTCGCTGTCGATGACGCCTGCCTTTCTATACTCATCAAGCTGTGCAACGGACACGTTGCTCACACCGATGGCACGGATCTTTCCTTCCTGCTTCAGTTTCAGCAGCGTCGCCATCGTGTCGGCTATCGGCGTTGTACCCTCCTGCCAGTGGGTCTGGTAAAGATCTATGCGATCTGTCTGCAGGCGCCTGAGACTCATCTCAACTTCCTCGCGAATACTTTCCGGTCCGAGGTACCGATAGACGTTATACTGCGAGGCATCCTGCCGGGGATGATCCTCATCGGAATTGAAGTAGTGTTCGCCCTGCTCGCGGTGCCAGACCAGTCCACACTTTGTCGCCAGCACCACCTTGTCGCGACAATCATGTATGGCCTTGCCGACAATTTCTTCCGATCTTCCGAACCCGTAAATCGGCGCGGTATCGATCAGGCTGATACCCGCATCAATTGCCGCATGGATCGCGGCAATCGAGTCCTTCTCCTGGGTCCCACCCCACATCCAGCCACCTACTGCCCATGCTCCGAATCCGACGACGGAAGCCTTGATCCCAGATTGTCCCAGCGTTCGTCGTTTCATTTTGGTGTCCCCCGTTTATCCCCTCGCCTGCTCGCAGCCAGCCCGATTACATATCAGGTTATGTCCTTTGTCATAATCCACAGGCCTGAATCTATCAGCAGCACCAACGGGTTTGTTTCTGTCGTTCATTCTTCTGTGTTCCCGTATTTCCTGATGGTCTCTACTATCCCATCCCAAACCATCAAGCCCGTCCTGTCATAAACCAGTGCCGCATTGCCCATTTCTTGCCACTTTCCGAATGAGCCTGCTGTTTCAATTGCTTCATCAGTAATTCGGGATGCCAGAGAGATGGCCTGTTCAAGCGACCCAACATCTCGCTCAACAGCTCCGAGCCCGTCTTCATCATGTCCTTGACGCTGATTCACCACTGTAACCATATACGGGGCATCGGGATCTATGGTCATTTTGTCTTCCACATCCTGTTTGTAACCGCCTCAATTCTATCTTCAGCATCATCAGGCAGCTCACGTGGCACAGTCTGTCCTCACTCCGAAAGCAATGACTTCAGCATCTTGCGCCCCTGACCAGACTTCAGAAAAGTCTCCATCTTCAGTGCCTCGGAATAGTCCCTGCAGTACTCAAAGTGGAGCAATTCCAGCGGACGACGATGCCTGGTCTTCGGACAACGACCCGCTTGATGATCCCGCAGGCGTTCCTTCAGATTCCGGCATGCGCCCTTGTAGATATATTGCCTGGAAGCGCTGAGAAGAGCATATGCTGCCGGTCGTGGATCGCTCGCGGAAATCGATTCAGAAAGACTCACTCTTGCCATCCACAGCACTGAGAAATGGTGGTGGGGCTTGGATTCGAACCAAGGAAGTCGTTGACAGCAGATTTACAGTCTGCCCCGTTTGACCGCTTCGGTACCCCACCATGTTATCAAAGTTTCTTCTTCAGCAGATTTCCTGCCGGAGGCAGGCCCGCCTCTGGCGGGACAGTCTGCCCCGTTTGACCGCTTCGGTACCCCACCATGTTATC
>SPBP01000486.1 GCA_004525935.1 Lentisphaerales bacterium
ACAGGTAGTAGAACACTCGCATGACCGCATGAAGCCATTGTCTGTCAGCTGGATCTCCTTTCTTGATCAACCCCTCGATCTCTTCGCAGGCCCGTGAAGGAAATGCGCCCAGCGCCCTGGAGAATATTGTAGGTTCAGTGGGTTCCTTTTCCGAAGCGGTCGGATTGATGCCGGTTATGTCACTAATGCTTATCTTCCATGACTCAAGGAGTTTCACCGGGTCCGGCGCCTCATTCGTGAGCGAGAACTTGGTATATCCGCCGGTATTCGGGTCGGCCACAACTATATTCCGGAGTTTCCCATCTCGGACAACGGTGAGCGTCAACGCGTCCAGGCATTCGTAGCAGGCCCTTGCGTAGCTGTATTCCCTCTGCCCACGGATCCGGCGTCCATTAACTCCCACGATAAAGTCGGCAACCTGCAGTCCTGCGCGCTGTGCCGGGCCTTCATTCAGGGGCGGCACGACACGGATGCCCAGTGCGCGGGGTGCCTTATCCGTAAGGTCAATCCGATCGAAATATTCAGTCGGCTCGGCGCCAGCCTCCCGGGTATTCGTCGCCGCACTGCTCGGCAACACGAGCGCAAGAAGCATCAGGCATATCACAAACGGCCGCATAACCCCGGAGTATGCGGAACGATGGGCAGTTCGGAAAGCGGAAAACGGGCGAATTGCGGCAATTCAGTGAATAACTTTAGAGGTCTGAGCAAACCGCCACCCCTGAAAATGGTGTTTCAGGAAAGTCAATGTTTATAGGGGTTTCCGAGAGGTGTGTGAGAAAATAATTTCGTGTGGGTTTTGGATGGCAGGGATTTGTGGTAGGAAAGCACCGGAGGTGGTGTTTTGCCGTGAGCAGATCGGATCTGGGTGAGTGGAAGGAAGATCAGAGCATCCGTGTCATCGAAGGTGACGACAGGACGCATGTGATAGTCAAAGGCCAGATCTATATGAGCTGGGAGCCTGGTGATGAAGGGGCTCGGCGGCTGGCGATTGTGCAGCTCTACGAGAACGGCATGGGAACCCAGGAGCAGTTGGCGGAAGCCTTCGGGGTGCATGTCAACACGGTACAGAAGTACCTCACTGGATTTGCCCTCGAAGGGAGCGGGACCCTGGTGTCGCAACGCAGAGGGCCGCGTAGCGGATGGAAGCTGAAGCCACATGTTCGGAGCAAGATTCTGGCCATCGTTTTTCTCGAAGGGGTTGAGGGTGTTAAAGCGATCCAAGCCCGATTACGGGAAGGGTGGCACGAGGATATCAGCTTGCCGAGTATCCGGCAGGTATTGGGAGAGAACGGACTCCTGCATGAAGGTTGCTTGCATGGGCGAAGTGAAGGCGATCACGGCGATCTTTTCGATCGTGATGAAGGCGGGCAGCTCGATCTGGATCTGGATTGTGACGAGAACTCAGATGGATGGTTTTTGTCGGATGCGGCATGGGGGTGTGCTGAGAAGGAGAAGCCCGGGATGCCGATCGCGGCGGGGATCAGTCTCAGGGCCAGGAGCGGGTATTCCTCGGCCCAACGAGTTTACATTGATCGGTTGGAACAAGGCGACTACAACGCCTATGCCGGTGGCTTGTTGTTCGCTCCGCTTCTGGAGCAGTATGAGTTTCTGCCGACGCTGAAGCGCGTGATCGATATCCCGACTCACGAAGGGTACAGCCTGGAAGAATTATGTCTGACGTTGCTGTATGCGGATGTGTTCGGATTTCGTTCGATGGAGGATTTCAAGCGCGCCTATCCGGAGGAATTCGGCGTGCTGATCGGGCGAGCCCAGAGTCCGAGTGTCTTCACGTTGCGACGCTTTTTGCACAAGGTCCGGGAACTGGACAAGAGCGAAGCCTTGATCGATGAGTTCGCTGTTTCCTATCTAAAGCATGGGTTGGCAGAGTGGGGCGTGATGTACATCGATGGCCACTTTCTGCCGTACCACGGGATCTATCCGATCAAGAAGGGCTGGCATGGTGTGCGTCAGGTTCCGATGAAGGGCAGCTACAACTTTTTGGCCGTGGATGAAGGGTTTCGTCCTTGGCTGTTCCTGATTCGAAGCTCGTCGGAAGATCTGCTGCAGAAGATTCC
>SPBP01000182.1 GCA_004525935.1 Lentisphaerales bacterium
AACTCCTCAAGAAGCATTTTGCACCCCCTTACAACGTAAAAACGCCACGAGGTGGGACGGCGCACCAGCATCGCCTTTCGTGGCCAAACTCGTGTCTTTCAGCGGCGCGAATAGCCTTCTTCACCGAATATGAACTCAAATCTCGTTCCGTTCTTTCGCGACACACGGACCTTGGCATTAAGCTGCTCGCAAAGCATGCCGACAAGCTTCAACCCGAGCGACCGGCTTACACCAACTCCGAACCGGAGCGGAAGTCCCTTCCCGTTGTCCGATACGACAAGCGTATAACAATCGTTTCCTTTCCTACGCAGTCCCACACTGATCCTCCCCGACTGCTTACCTGAAAACGCGTACTTAAGAGCATTCGACACAAGTTCATTGATGATCAACCCGCAGAGGATCGCCCTGTTCGCGTCAAGCTTAACAGCTTCCACTCTGATGTTAAGTTTGATCCGATCCCGGTCCGTTCCATATGCGTCCAGCAGGTAAGTACCAAGCCGTTGCACATAGTCCAACACATCCAGATGCACAGGGTCGCCCGTCGAATACAATCGCTCGTGAATCATTGCCATTGAACGTACACGATGCCGACTCTCCGACAGTATTCGAGCGAGATCCTTCTCTTGCGCGTGTTCGCTCTGAAGACTCAAAAGGCTGTCGACAAACTGCAGGTTGTTCTTTACGCGGTGCTGAACTTCGACAAGAAGCAGCTTCTTTTCTTCCAGCGCACCAGCCAGTTCCTTGGTCCTCTCCGCAACTCGGCGTTCCAGATCCCGCTTCGACCTGCGCAGGCTCCGCTCCATCCTTCGCTGCGCCAACCCCTGGGCAAGAAGTTCCACCGCATCCATTGCAACTTCTTTTCTCATTTTGGACCATACCGGTTTCTCAGTTGCGTCCGCACATACGTCGAGAGTCAGTAGACCCTCAAGTTCCCCATCTGCGTAGTGCGGAACAGCAAACACGGAATTCAGGTTCAAGCGCTCGACAAAAGCCGCAAGTTCGATCTTCTCGTTGGCAGGCATCGATTCAGGCAATTCTCGTTCCAGTGTCGCGGCAGAGAATTCGGCACATCGTCCGCCAAGCAACTGTTCTACCATAGGCTTCGGCAGGCTCGAACCACGCGATGGTTTAACGCCTTCACTGCACCATTCGCTACGGCACACCACCACATCGCCGCCGCACTCATTGTAGCAAGCCCTGCTCACGCCCAGCTCCGGTCCGATCCGGCAGAGCAACCGCTCTATCAGTTCGTCCTCAGACAAATGGGATTGACTAGCGAGCTTCCAGACATCAACACGCAGTCGGTCGAACCTGTGCTCTTCGGGCAATTGCTCGTTGGCCTTCAAATTGGCTTCCTCCAAGCAATCACTTTACGCCATGGAGACCAATCAGGCAACTGCCAACGCTTCTGCGCCGAAGAATCGGCAAACCCGGCCTCGCCCGAATGAACTACACTCCGATCAGGAGCTCGGAGCCCTTCACCAGAACCTTCGCCGTGCTGCCGTCGCTCAATTCCCCGGCTACTATCTTCCTGGCAATTGGCGTTTCTATCTTCTGCTGAATGAAGCGTTTGAGAGGGCGCGCGCCGTAAACAGGATCATATCCCTGCTCTGCAATCCATGCGCAGGCCTTAGCATCAAGCTCGAGTCGAATGCCCTGGTCAGCCAGCCGCACCCTCAATTCCTCGCAGAGCAAGCTGACAATGCCGCAGATCTCATCCCTTGTCAGAGCCTTGAACAGAACAATCTCGTCTACTCGATTCAGAAACTCCGGCCTGAACCGCTGACGCACCTCCTGCAGAACCCGTTCCCTGGCATCAACGCCAACTTCGCCGCTCCGCTCTATGTCGGCCAGCAGGATATCTGAGCCTATGTTACTAGTCATGATCACTATTGTATTCTTGAAATTGACAGTCCTCCCGTGCGAATCGGTCAGTCGCCCGTCATCAAGGATCTGCAGTAGAACATTGAATACATCCCCATGCGCCTTCTCGATCTCATCGAGCAGAACAACTGAATACGGCTTCCGCCTGACCGCCTCAGTCAGCTGGCCCCCGTCATCGTAGCCCACGTATCCCGGGGGCGAGCCAACCAGTCGAGATACAGTATGCTTCTCCATGTATTCACTCATATCGAGACGGACCAGGTTTGCGTCGGTATCGAACAGCGCCGCCGCCAACGTCCTGGCCAGCTCGGTTTTTCCAACTCCGGTGGGGCCAAGGAACAGGAATGATCCAATCGGCCTGTTCGGATTCTTCACGCCCGCACGTGCCCTTATGACCGCATCAGCAACGGCCCGTACCGCCTCGTCCTGCCCAATAACTCGCTGATGCAACACTTCGTCCAGCTTGGTCAACTTCTCGCGCTCACCCTCGAGCAAACGCTTCAAAGGAATACCAGTCCATCTGGACACAACATCAGCGATCTCTTCCTCTGTGACCTCCTCGCGGAGCAGCACATCCTTCTTTTCCCTCATCTCTCTTTCTTTTTCCGCCACCTGCTTTTCGAGAGCGGGAAGAATGCCATGTCTCAGCCTGGCAACCCGATCGAGATCATACGTTCGCTCGGACTCCTCACTTTCGACACGGGTCCGCTCGATCTGCTGACGGAGTACCCTCAACTCCGCTATCTCAGCTTTCTCCCCCTCCCATTGCAACTGCATGGCATCCGCCTTACCCCGCAGTTCTTCCAATTCTTTCCGCAGATTTGAGAGCCTGTCCTTGCTCGCCTTGTCCTTCTCCTTCTTCAACGCCACTTCCTCGATCTCGAGCCGTCGCAGTTTTCGAAGAAGCCCGTCGAGTTCCGCAGGCATCGAATCGATCTCTGTGCGAATCGAGGCACACGCCTCATCCATCAGATCAATCGCTTTGTCCGGCAGAAAACGATCGGATATATACCGATTGGACAAGACAGCTGCGGCAACAAGGGCAGCATCCTGCATCCGAACACCATGATGCACCTCAAACCGTTCCTTTAAGCCGCGCAGAATCGAGATGGTGTCCTCGACAGAAGGTGCATCTATTACGATAGGCTGGAACCTGCGTTCCAGCGCGGCATCCTTCTCAATATGCCTGCGATATTCATCGAGTGTTGTGGCCCCTATGCAGTGCAACTCTCCGCGAGCCAGCATTGGCTTGAGCATATTACCCGCATCAGCTGATCCTTCAGTGCGCCCGGCTCCGACGATATCGTGCACCTCATCTATGAACATCAGTATGCGGCCCTCTGCCGCCTTGATCTCAGACAGAACCGCCTTCAATCGCTCCTCAAATTCTCCGCGGTATTTTGCACCGGCCATCAATGACGTCATGTCCAGGCTGAAGACCGTCTTCTCCTTCAGCCCCTCCGGCACATCACCCCGGACGATCCTGTGTGCAAGCCCTTCAACGATGGCAGTTTTGCCGACACCCGGCTCCCCGATCAGCACGGGATTATTCTTCGTCTTGCGCGACAGTATCCGCACAACGCTCCGTATCTCCGTGTCCCGGCCAATCACGGGATCAAGCTTCCCTGCCCGCGCCAGCGCAACCAGGTCCGTTCCGTATTTCGCGAGGGCCTCATAAGATCCCTCCGGATTCGTATTGGTCACGCGCTGGTTGCCTCGTACCGCAGACAACGCACCCAGCACAGCCTCCCGCTTAACCCCAAACTTCGTCAGAAGACGCGCAACCTCAGAGTCCCTGGCGCCGTCGGCAAGCGCCAGAAGCAGATGTTCAACCGACACATACTCATCCTTCAGGCGATGGGCCTCGTCCTCCGCCCTCGTCATCGCTCGCGAGAGTTCCGGAGAGATCCCGACACCGGCCCTATCAGCGCCGCTTCCTGTCACCGATGGCCGTCTTCCAACAAGTGCACCAACCTGATCTCGCAACTCTGCCACCGACAAGCCCATGCGCTCCAGCAAGCGCGATACGAGCCCATCCTTCTGATCAAGAAGAGCGAGTAGAAAATGATCCTGACCCACCTCCTGGTGGTTCGATCTCACGGCAAGCGAGTGCGCCTGCTGAACTGCTTCAAGCGCACGCTCTGTAAGTTTTCCGGTGTTGATCATTTCTTGTTCCTCTCAGAAGAGGGCGGCCGGAAAGCCGCCCTCCACTTATCCTCATCCAGTTGTCTTACGTTAATGTGATTCTCTTCCGATCCGGTTTGACCTCAATTGCCTTTGGCAACCTTACCGTCAGCACCCCTTCCTCAAGCGATGCCTTGATCTTGTCCTCAGGCGTACCCGCAGGAAGCTCGAACCGACGCTCGAATCGTCCGTAGCTTCGCTCCGTCCGGTAGAAGTTCTTTCCCTTCTCTTCCTTCTCATCCTTCTTCTCGCCGGAAACGCTCAGAATCCCGTCATCAACGTGGATTTCAACCTGGTCTTTCTTGAACCCCGGAACATCCGCCCTTACCACCAACTCACCGTTCTCCTCGTAAACGTCAACATTCGGCGCCCACACGCTCCGCTCCTCCGCTCCTCGCGGCGCCACGCCAAACAACCTCGACCCCTCGTTCTCCCAGTCCAGAATGCCTCTAAACATGTCCTCAGCCCCCGGCCGCCATCTTATGAGTTTCATCTTCTCCTCCGTTCTGCCACGCTTTGTGGCTGGTTGTGCCAATATACGTAGCATGAGCTGTGCCAGAAGAGACGCGACGCTCTCCTAGATTCATATCTGATTCATGATTAGAGCGTTATGTCGGCAGACACGCGGATGAAGCATACAGGGCACTGTGTCACACTGGCTCACTGGGCGACATCACGAACATGACCTGAGTCATTGTGGCTCGTTCTCATCGGGCCGATGGCTGCATTCTCGAGGAGGACGATTGAATCGAACGGGCATGGGTATCGGACGGGAGAACCCAGGCAGGGTTACTGCCACTGCTCAACAATGCGTGTAAGGATCAGCAGAATCATTTTATCTTCGTGTCGATCACACGGCCATTTCGCAGATCCAGTCCGCATTGCACGCACAGGACAGCGCCACCGACAAGCTTAGCTTTACACTTGGGACAAGTCGTTCCGTCCCCGGCACTGGCAGGGACTACTGAACCAGGTATTACCATTTCGGCACCGCAACTCGGACATGGCAGTGTCTCACCTGCCATCTCTTCCGGTGCTTCAAGCGGCTGTGAGCAACCCGGGCAGCTGAATGAAATATCACCCATAATAAGGCCCCAATACAAACACGGGATATTTCTATTCAACTTGACTCATCTTTTCAATACAATTCTCGTGTAAAATGCGCAACTTCTCTGACCCTTGCTCTTCAGTTCCTCCATGGACGTTCGGACCGGTCCCCGCTCAATAGACAGCTCTAGAAAACATGGGCTTGAAACCCGCCATGGTTTCCGTATAGATTGCTTCTGATCAGGCCTCACTTGCGTCCTTACCCCTGGGGAGCAATAGAAATGGGCGGAA
>SPBP01000048.1 GCA_004525935.1 Lentisphaerales bacterium
TGAATGGAAGGCATGGGTATCCCGCGAGAAAGTCCGCCGCGGCATACGGCGCGGCCTGCTCGGATCCCGTGCCGTAATTCTATCCTCCGCCAGTGCCTGGATCCTCGGAAGCCGACTTCCCGAACGCCCCGCCACTATTTCGGCAGTTCCGCCCCCATCAACACCCTCTCTCGACAGCCCTGCAACGATCACCGACGTCCCCGATGCCGTCGCGCCTGCGTCAACACCTCCCGAAACACCGCGCCCACCCGATCCCGCACCAAGCACCGTGCCCGATCCTGGGCCCCTCAATTCACAGAGGATGGAACTGCTCCGGAGCCTCACCAGGGATCTCCGGCTGCTCAGGATGAGGAGCATCGTCGGCACTTCCTACCAGGCCTTTTTCGATGACGCGGCCGCTCGCGTCGAAAACGCCAGGCTCATCGCGTCTCAGCCAGAATACGAGCCCGTCAGGAACAGCATGTCCGTGAAGGAAGAGGCCAAGCGGCTCTGGCGCCATATTGCCGAGAATGCCGTGTCCCGCTACCAGTCCACAAAAGACGGGCATTTCCTGTCCGCTGCGCGCGGCGCCCTACACGCCTCCGCCTCGCTTTACACGGACACCAAGAACGCCAGTCAGTTCGCCACCGTCTTGCGCAAGTGGCGTCTTTCTTCGTCGGACATTGATTTCACGAAGTTCCTCCCTATTCCCGTCACTGACATGTTCCATGTCACCACAGATCCGGCTGGCGCTGCCGTCCTGAATCCATATCTCTCCTCTCTTCTCGAGACTCCTGACTTTGTAGAATCCGTTGCCGTCATGCTGCCCCACAGCATCACCGCACAACTCAACGTCGAGCTGGCCCGCGGGCAGGAACGTGAGGGTGAGCTCATCCTGTTGCTCGTGCCCGAAAGCCGAACCGAAATCGGCGATGTTCCAGGCCCCCTCTACATGGCACGAGAAGAGGTCACCTTCGGCGCCATGCGTTGCTATCGCGACAGTGCTGCTGCCGACCTGCGCGACAAACCCGAGTTGAAAACGTTCTACAGCGGACGGATGGACACCAGAACCGTGCGCAACAACGACGTGCCATACGAAATAGACAATACATCCGAAGCCTTCGAGTTCTGCAACTGGCTCAGCATCAAAAACGGATTCAAGCCCGTCTATCGCAAATCAAGCGGAACCGGTTCATGGACCGCGGACCTCGCCGCGGACGGATTCCGATTGCCCACAACCCCCGAATGGGAATACGCGGCCCGGCTCGGATTTGACTCGCATGTGGAACCGACTCGCACGCCGTGGAAAGACATGAGTGCAATCCTCAATGCCGATCACCCTGACGACCTTGTCTGGTTCTATTACAAAGATCAGCCTCGTCCGGCGAGCGCCGGCCCCTTGACCCCATACCCGCTCGGCATGGTGGACATGTGCGGAAATCTTGCCGAACTGGCAATGGCAGGCGTTGACATGGCGGACACAACGCCCGCAACGCCCCAACTGTTTCTTTGCGGCGGCAGCTACAAGAACAGAACAGCAGGGAAAGTAATGCCCTGGTCAAAGGAAGCCTTCGTGTCCTCCGAGAATGCCGGCTTTCGAGTTGTCCTCCCGGTCAGGACCGCGTATTTTGTCAGATAGAAGAAGCTACCCCTTTCACGAATACGGTTGAACCAATGTGTTGCCATGAAGTGACATAAACAGGAGACAAATCCATGCCGCACAAGAGCATCACAAAAGCGTTGAGGCCTGCTGTTATCGCATGCCTGGTTCTTGCGCTCGCCGGTTGCGTCACACCCACTCTCGACTCACTGAGTAGCTGCCAGGATCCCCGGATCGGATACTGGGCCGCTCGGACCACCGGCAATGAGACGCTCAGAGACGGCTATATGAAGAGCATAGCCAACCTCGAATTGAAACAAAGAAGCCGGCCCCTGCCCGATACCATGCAGGATCTCAGGACATACCTTAAGGAACTCAAGCTCCCTGTAGAAATAGACGTTTCGTATTCCGAGAATTCGCCCGACCTGCGATCTCTATCTCCCACCGAGCTGCAGAAACTCGCCAGTTTCGTATCGACGCATCCCGGCGAGAGTTTCGTGCCCGGCGAAGGCTCCTCTCCAGAATGGCGTGATGAACTCCAGAAGATTTCCCGAAAGATGGAAAGTCTGCAGCGCGAGGTCACCCGCCATATCCGCGACGCGCTCGAAGAGCTTGATGGTGGCGATCATGCCGCAGCCCTTGCCGCACTCAATAGAGCCAAACTTCTCGACGTCGACGGTCCCGACGTGATCAACGCCGAGAAGAAGGTCCTTCTCGCACTCGCCGTCATCAACCTGCCCGGGCTCGAAGAAGAAATTGAGAAGAAGATTCTTCCGCAGGTCGAAGCCATCCGCAATGAATCCTTCGGCACCGCCCTATCCAGCGATGCAAAAGTCGGGCAATGCCTGGATCTGTTGACAAGAGCCGATGCCGCATTGTTGAAATTTCGGCAGGCCCTCAACACAAGCACCGGCGAAACCGCCGGGTCGCCCGACCTTGAGCGAGTAGTAGGCCGGATAGAGCAAGCCGTCGACGACGCCACCGGCGGTTGCTGGGCCGAGAAGATTCGGCTCAATGCCGACAAACGTCTCTTCTGGGCAGCTTATGAATACGCCGAACAGCGCGCGCGCGAAGCCGCAGAGCTCGCACCGGAACGCAAGGCCCTGCTCAAAGACCACCTCGCTTCAAGCTACGGGAAGATTCTCTCGCAGGGCGCTGCCCACTACGTGGATCAGGCCAACAAGCACTTTTCCCGAGACGCATATGGAATCTCGCTCACCTGTTGTCGAATGGCCGAAGAAATGATTCAGTTCGGAAAAGACCTCGAAGTTCCCGAATCCCGCGAGATCACAACGTGGGAGAAGCGCTGTTCCGCATCCATGGCCGATGCTCAGAGCAAGATTGTCGACACTGTTCAGAGACGCTTGGTGGTCGGTGCTTTCACGCCCAGGAGCCCCGAATATTCCAGGCTCGCAGCCACCGTATACGAGAAGCTCGTCTCTTCCTTTTCCGGCAGTTCCGACAGTGCTTCCCAGCTCGCATGGGGAGTTGCCGTCGAAAAGCAGGACGACGTCGATCACATCCGTCCCACCGACTACCTTGTCGAGTGCGGTGTTTCCGAGTTCCTCGTTATTGATGTTGCGCCTGTCGAAATAGAACGGGCCATAATCAAGGTCGGTCGTGACATCTCTCAAATCCCTAATCCTGCATACGATCCCAAGGACAACTCGAACGTTCCCCGCACCATATTCTCCCAGGAAGTATATCACTATCAGAACGTCCGCGTAAGCCACGGCAAGAACGCGCGGCTCAAGCTCGCCGTAACCTTCACTCAAAAGGGACGCAAGAAGCCCCTGCTCGCGCTCGACAAGGACTACAGCGCCGACGACAACGCCCTGCGCGGTGTTCGTCTCGCCAGCATAGAAGACAGGCTCGACGTTCCCTTTATAGGGCCTGATCGGCTCAGGGATTCGCGCGACGCGCTTTCTCTCGACCCGTGGCCCAAGGCGACTCCGCCCAACCTGTCGTCCGACGGCGAAATCTTCGCGGCCATGGAACAGTTTGCGGCAGAGACCATCGTCAAAAGCGTCATCTCGCTGGTAGGTTCCTATCCCGTCTCCACCCTTGCCGCCGAAGCCGTCCGGAACGAGAGGCTCGGCAACAATTACGAGGCTGCCAACTACTGGGGACAATGCCTCGAATACTGCTTCAAGCTTATGTCTGAAGACAGCGGGAAGAGTAAGAATGCCGAACCGATCTCCAGAAAAGACCGCATGCTCGCCCGATTACTCAAACTCAGCGCCGACTACTGGTCCGATTGCGATCCGGTTCTGCTCAGGAAGATGCCTGATCTATGGTCGCTTGCCGTCCGCAGTGCGCTTGAGCTGGAAGACAACTAACCAACCGGCCGACGCGTCCCCGGCTTTGCCTTTGACCAGCTCTACATAAGAGGAGTTGGTGTATCGCCGCCATAGTAACTGCACGTAGTGGTCTTTCCTTCCTCCGCCACAATCGTGCCGTTGTCTATCGTCTCACCAGCCTGGATTGACCATGTATAGGTTCCGTTGGGGACAGAGACCACCTGACAGTCCTCTCCACCCACCTCGACCGTGGTTTCCCAGACCGTACCGGTCTCATCAGCGAGAGCAAATCGGACACTTTCCAAATCAGGATATGAAAGCTTGACACACAGAGTGATCCTGCTCATTCCGCCACCAATGCATTCAGTAGACGCACAGGAATTCGCGATGAAATCGTCGAATGTTCCACCCGACGGATTGCATCCACACAACAACACAACAACAAGCACCGACACTATGCTACCGACGATTTTCATACTTCCTCCTTTCCAGGTACAATACGAAGGAACGCCATCTCGTGTGGTGGAAGCATCCTGCAGTAGTGCCCGGCAAACGACCCCAGGTCACTGTGTTCCCACAGGTCGCGCACCAGGCATGACCTGTGAGTATCCAGGCCCAGCGATTCCCACGCCACGGTCACCGGCTTGCTCATCGTGTTCGACAAGTTGAATAGCCCCACTCTTTGAACGTGCCTCAGCGAAACGGCAGCACGTCGTCAAGCGATTGGGAATCCGTCAGCAGCATCAGCAGCCTGTCAACTCCCAGTGCAACCCCTGCAGCCGGCGGCATTTCTCCCAGGGCCTCCATGAATTCCTCGTCTATCGAGTAGGACTCTCGCCCCTGCGAAACGCGTTCCACGCTGCATATGTCAAATCGCACGCGTTGCTCCTCCGGATCCGTCAGCTCGCCGAAGGCATTCGCCAGTTCCACCCCGCCGACATACAGTTCCCATCGTTCAGCCACCGACTTATTGTCCGGCTTCAGGCGGGCCAGTGCCGCCACATCCGCCGGGTAATCCATCAGAACGACCGGCCGTTCTTTCGACAACGCCGGTTCAACCTTTGAGACCAGGTCCAGCTCGAACCTCTCCTGGTCGAACGCCACCACCGGATTCCATCCGGCAAACCGCGTGAATGCCTCCGCCACCGTCATCGTCTCCCAGTCCCCATCCAGTTCAATCTCGTTTTTACCATGCGTGATCCGGGTGCTGCCCAGCACATCCTGCGAAATTCTGCAGATCAGTGTGCGCGTATCCGCCAGCACATCCATATAACCTGCATGTGCGCGATACCATTCCAGCATCGTATATTCCGGGTTATGCAACGCTCCCCGCTCCCCTCGCCTGAAGCACGGGCCCACTTCAAACACCCGCTCGTAGCCTGCCGCCAGCAGCTTCTTCATAGCCAATTCGGGGGAAGTTCTCAGGTAACCGCTCGACGTACGCTCCGCATCAATATTCAGTTCAAGCGCAGGAAACTCCAGGAGCACAGGGGTTTCAACTTCCGTAAAGCCGTTATCCAGGAAGTACCCGCGGATTGCGCGAAGCATCTCACTCTTCGCTTCAACAGCCGGCCTGGTTGCAGCCATTCGATCGCGCGTCTTTTTCCAGTTGCTCATGACGCCTCTATTTCACGCGCTGAATTAACAGGGATCAGTGCGGAACCATCAAGTGGTTTCAGCGGAGGCATCATGCGGGGCTCCCGCCTCATGACTTTCGGGCGCGGTCGACATACTCTCCCGTCCGCGTGTCTATGCGCACCAGGTCGCCCTGGTTCACAAACAACGGCACGTTCAGTTCATACCCGCTCTCGATCTTTGCCGGCTTCATCACATTCGTCGCAGTATTCCCACGCGCACCCGGTTCCGTCTCCGTGATCACCTTCTCAACGAACGTTGGAATCCTGACTTCAATCGCCCTGTCGTTATAGAACAGGATGTTTGCCTCCTGCTCTTCAACAAGAAAATGTCTGTTTCGGCCGAGCACTTCATTGGGCACCGAAATCTGCTCGAAATTCCGGTCCATGAAGTCCGAATCCGATCCCTCAGCATAGGAGTAAACCACGTTCTTCTCTTCCAGGGCGGGCTGCTCGACCTTGTCGTTCGCCCGGAACGTCCGTGCAAGCGTGGAACCCGTCAGCATATTCTTCAACTTACATACGTACAGAGACTGCCCCTTGCCCGGCTTCACGAAGTTGAACTCCGTGATTTCGTAGGGGTTCTCATCAATTTCGACCTTAAGTCCTTTTCTCAAATCCGCCGCAGAATACATCGTCACAACCTCCAATAAGCCCGAACGTCCATCCTTCCTGTAATCCAACCACCCGCAAAAAAACCGGTGTTCGAAGAGGCAAGACCCTATATCTTGTTATTTCACTTGTCAACATTGACAAACCTCCGCCCGTCGCCGCTCGACTACCCGCAACTCACACTCCGCACGGTTTTGCCTGAGTATCATGCTCAGAGGCAATCCTGCCCGGCATCAGGGCTCCCTTGCATTCCGAAGTCCTCCGCCGCCATTGCATAATAATCACCGACCCAATGATTCCAGCACGTGCTAGCCACGGGAAACTCTCTCAGCAGGCATAGAACCGCGCCACATGACATCCCCCCGAGGAATGCGTGAAATACATGCCGGCACTTTCGCAGAAGTCAACATAGTTGACCATATGATCAATGTGGTATTATTGTCCCCATATTGCTCGCTGGTCAGTGCAACATCCTGACCAGGATAGAGAGCCACACAAACGGACATCAACACAGTGCAAGCAACCGGAATCATGGACTCATCAAGGGGGCGCATTCAGTGAAAACGCATATGAAGTTTATAACCGCAATATCACTCGCCGTCTGTGCTGCAACCGTGGCCGCCCAGACGAACGAACCTACCGTCATAGTAACGGCAAACAGAATCCGACGCGATCGCGCACTTGTTCCTGCAAGCGTCTCAGTATTGTCCGCTGCCGAACTGCAGGCCACACCAAGCGCAAACGTAGATGATGCATTGCGCTCCATACCTGGCGTCACCGTAATGCGCGGTGTTGGAATCGGGCATGGCATGCCAACCCAGATCCTCCTTCGTGGTGTACCCGGCGATCACCGTGTATTGTTACTTGCAGACGGCATGCCTCTCAACGAGGCGCTCACCCGCTTCAATAACGTCAACGAGATTACCATCTCCACCGTCAGGCAGATTGAGGTCATCAAGGGCCCCTTCTCAAGTCTCTACGGCACGGACGCATTCGCTGGAGTAGTCAACATCACCACGAAAGAACCCCCTGAGCAATCCGAGGCCGAAGTCAGGGCCCTTTACGGCAATGGTGGATTCTATGAAGGAACCATCCAGTACGGGAACCGCGTCGACAAGCTGCGATACCTGGTGGAACTTGGATATCGATCCATTGACAACTATCTCGCCCGCGACTACGAGATCGACCGGCGCTACGACTACGCAACAGGCCGGTACGTCGACACCATTATTGACCAGGCCAACCACAACTATCGCGACACACGTGCACTTGTGAAGCTCTCCGCCGATCTCAACGAAGACACACAGGTCGCAATCAACGCCCGATGGTTCGACAGCCAGCTCGGATACGGGCAGACCGACCGAGCTCCCTTCTACACCACACCCGAAGACGACATAACCGAGACTCGTGGCGCAACAGTCGGCGCTTCGATGTTAAGCACACTCTCTCCCGATGTTGACATCAGGCTGGGTGGTTACTACCGCAAGCAGACACGCGATTTATGGGCTCTTGATTTCTCGCACTTCTCAGGACCCGCCCCCGTCTACGTCCGAAGCTACATGGACAACTCCGGAACCGAATGGCAGCTTGAAGCCGCGCTTGACCTCGAATTCGGCGAGGCACACATCATGTCGGTCGGCGCCGACTACACCCGTAGCGCGGCTGAATTCTCGCCCAACCGCAACCTTGCTTCCGGCGAGCCACTCGCCGGTTCCGAAGGCATAAGCCCTTTAGTCTGGAACGCCGGTCTCTTCATCCAGGATGATGCACGCCTCGCTGAGCACCTCCGCATTGTCTACGGCACGCGTACCGACTATCATTCGCAATTCGGCAAGGTCTTCTCCCCGCGGGCCGGCATCGTGTGCAATGCGATACAGGACACCACGATACGTGCCTCAGTCGGCAGGGCCTTCCGCGCCCCCACGCTCGTCGAGATGTTCCAGCCGTCCCTCAGCTTCGGCATGTATACATTTGTCGCCAACCCCGACCTCCAGCCCGAATACATCAGTGCCGCCGATCTCGAAGTCGAACACCGGTTCAATGCCGCGCTCTCCGCAAATCTCTCTGTCTTCTACAACGACATGAACGACCTTATCGAGAATCAGATCACCGGCGATACTCTCTCGAACATCAACATCGACCAGGCACGTTCTGCCGGCGCCGAGGCCTCCGTATCATGGCAGGTAACCCAACCCGTGGAACTCTTTGTTGGCGCAACATACCAGGACGCCAAGAACCTCGTCACAGACTCCAAGCTCGAATACATACCCGGCAGCATGGCTAACGTCGGGTTACGCATCGACGAAAGCGCGGGCATGTGGCAGATAACAGGCTCTGTGGTTGCACGATACATCGGCCCACGCGGTTTCAGCGACTGGGCCAGCGGGCAGTGGATAGATCTCAACGACTACTGGAGCGCCGATCTCGCGCTGCGCGGCACTTTCAACTCCAGGTACTGGGCCGGCCTCAATGTGCGGAACGCTACCGACGAGAGATACCAGGAATCAAGGCTCGAGCCACTCGCACCCGGCAGAATGGTATCATTCGAACTCGGCGCTCGCATCTAACCGAACTTTCGCGATTCGCAAGCGAATCGCGGAAAGTTCGGCTAACCACGGATCACACTGATCTACACGGATAAATGCAGGGACTCCAGGTGTGTGGTTATGTGAGTGAAGTGGGTGGACTGTCCTCTTCACCGGGAAGGTGGTGATTCTCTTCGCTGCCTATTCCCCCTCGTCCGTCTGTCGCGCTCCTTCCATCAGCAGCGACATCAACGAGTCGTGAATCGTAGGTTCCGGGAACTTTGAACACGCCATCGCCGTGAACTCACCATCCTTCCACTTCATAAGTTCGTAGAAGGCCTCCGCCCCAGAAAGACTGCCGGCCCGGCAATGGATGATCTCGCCACCCCGGATAACGATAAGCGCACGCTTCTTCCCGTCCGAAAGCGTAAGCTGCATATTTCGTCCACCCGCACATACGATTTGCATCAAATCCGTCAGCACCACGTCCCGCAGCGACCCAGCGGCTTCCTCCCGCCTGTCGCCACTTTCCTGGAGTTTCCTCAGATCCTCCTCCAGCCTGCGCTGCCTGCTGATATCCTTCACCTCTGCAAAGAAGCCCTTCGGCCTGCTTCCTTCGAAACCCATGTTACTCATCGCAACCACGAACCAGCCGCGTCCCTTACGAGATGTCACGCACAGCGATCCCCTGACCGCCTCATCAAAATCCACCACTGCCTCATACTGCACGGTTTCGCCGCGAATAAGCCGGCCCTTCACGTCTGCGGGAGCGTAAGGATTTGCGAACAGGTCAAACCGGCCAAGCTGTTCCTCGTCGGGGAACCCGAACATATCAAGGCATGCCCGGTTCACCTTCACCAGTTCACGTTTGCCGTCATACATTGCCAGGCCAAACGGAGACCTGTCAAAAAACGACTCCAGCCGGCTCTCGCTTTCGATCCGCGCCTTCTCATGTTCCACGCGGTTCGACAGGTCCTTTGCCGTCAGCATCACCACCACGCTGCCATCGACCAACAGTCGGCGTGCGTGAATCTCAACCGGAATCTTCTTACCGCCCTTCGCCTTCAGCACACGCTCACACACCAGCTCACCGCTTCTCAGCACCTGCTCAACTCGATGCCTCGCCGACTCACTGCTCGCTCTTTCGATCCACTTGCCGATGTACTCTTCACTGAACACTTCCTCGATATTCCCCGAACCACCCAGCGGCATCTGGTAGCCAGCCTCTTCAATCTCCATCAGCGTCATCTCGCGGATCTCGCCCAGCGTGTATCCGAGGGCCTTACATGCCGCGCGATTGACTTCCAGGAATCTACCCGGTTCCTTGCCTTCAGTTATCCCGTGCACGAAGATCATCTCGCCGGTATTCTCGAAAAGCTGCCTGTACCAGCTTCGAACCGTCTTTGTGTCTTCCCTGACGTTCTCGATCTCCACCAGCAGTTGCACGTTCCTGCTCTGGACTTCCTCGTTCCTGGCTTCCTGCTCTTCCAGTTCACGCGCCACCCGACGCAATCGGCGGATCGCCAGCACGAGGCCCCAGGCCTCGAGAAAACATATAAGCTGGAACAAAAAGATCATGGGGCTAAGCTAATCTCCTGCTATCGCAGTATGGCATAGATCTGTATGCGGGGCCTGTCAAGAAGTATACATCAAAACCGTGTGGTTGGCCGGGTCATCCTCTCGGGTTCCGGCAAAGTGGACGGGGCAAACGTGTTCGGGCATGTTGATGGGGGCGGGACCGGCTGCTACCTGCTTCCGCCCGTGTCGCAGAAGACCATATCGCCCACCTGCACGCCCAGTTCCGCTGCAACCATCGCGCATTTCGCCATCAACAGGAAGTAGAAGTTCTCCCCGCGCTCGTTGCAGGTCTCAAAATTGCCGTGGCCCTTGCCCAGTATCATGTCCGCCTTCTGCACCGCCTCCATGAATTCCGGCGAAACATTATCCCAACCTATTCCTATATCAGCTGCACCCGTCTCGATCACCGGAACCAGTTTCCGCATCCCCGTCATTTCCGCATCGGCCATCGTTGCATCGTTTATCACCGGACCCGATTTCACCGCAAATGTCACGGCTGTTCCCGTGGCCAGGATTCTTTCCACCAGCAAAGTATCAAACACTATTTCGCCCGCATTATCTCCCAGGTACAACAACTGTTTCCCCTGCCCCAGCTCTGCCCGAAACTTCTCCTTCACACTCACTGCAAAAGGCCGTTCCAGCATTGCGGCAATATCCTTCTCTATATCGAACCGGTGCCCGATACCCAGGTCGATAACATTGCCCGCAACCGCCGCGTGCAGCGCCGCATCCAGCGGATCCGCTGCAATGTTCACCGCATTCTTTATGCCCGGCAGCACGTCAAGCGCCAGCCTGTTAGTCTCCTGCTTAAGAGACATGTAGGGATCTGCAATTCCTGTAAGCTCGGAAACGATTTCATAAACCGGCTGCGAAAGCGCTGCAGGCGATCCAACCATTCCTGCCCGATCGAAACGAGCCGCAACTTCCGAGAGAATCTTCACCTGCGTCTCAACATCATCCGTCGCAAGCCGCGCCGCATTAAGCGCCTGCTTGAAAAGACACACTATGCAGTCCGGTTTAGCTTTCATTCAGAATCTCCGCACGAAACGCCCTGTGCGGTTCGGCATGCGACATTCCCGGCGCTTCTTGCGGCGCCCCCCGACACCCTGATACGGTGTTATCCCTTCTGCTTTTCGCAGGACGTCTTCTCGCCGGAGCCGTGATGATATGCTTTGCACTTCTCGCAGTTTCCGTGTCGTTCACAACCCGGCCACGTACACGGACAATCCTCGTTCAGCTTCACTTCCCTCTCTTCACTCATCTCTTCTCCATCTCAGGTTTCAGGTTTCAGTGTTCAGGTTTCAGGTTTCAGTGTTCAGGTGTTCAGTGTTCAGGATTGGGAGTTGGATATTCAATCAGTTTCTATCCTCCATCCTCTATCTTCCATCAGTTACTCCCACACCCACACACAGTCAGTTCACCCGAAACCTGACACCTGTCCGCCGAAGGCAGCCTGCCCGCCTCCGGAGGGGATCCGCCTCTGGCGGGAAACCCGCCCCTACTTCACTATCTTCGATATTTCCTTGAACCGATCCGAATCCGACGTCTTCAGCAATTCAAAGAGGACCATTTCCGTATTCACAATCGAGCAGCCGGCATCGCGCATCCGTTCAACAGCTATCCCCACAAACATCGCAGATCGGGACGACGTCGCGTCTGCCACCAGGCTCACCTCGAATCCATGGTGCATCAGATCCATCACGGTCTGGTAAACACATACGTGCGACTCGATCCCGCACATCATGATCTGCTTACGGCCCATTTCTTCCAGTACACTGCGAAATGAATCATCGCCCCAGCAGCTGAAGCTCTTCTTGCTGAGTGTCCGGCAGTCCGTCAGCAGCGGAGTCAGTTCCGGAACAGTCGGCCCAAGTCCCTGCGGATATTGTTCCGTAACAACTATCGGCACCTCCAGCACTCGCATACCCGAAAGCAGTTTCGTGAGATTGGCAAGCAGTTTATCCTTCTGGTGCATTACCGCCGCCAATTTCACCTGCACATCCACCACAACCAGCACGCTTGATTCAATTGAAAGCATTTTCCGCTCCTGGCTCAACGCTTCACTCCCGACCGCTCCGGACTATTCATCACCCCGATTGCCCGTCCACCTCGCCTGTCGACTTCCGTCTCTTCAACAGAACATTCACA
>SPBP01000242.1 GCA_004525935.1 Lentisphaerales bacterium
CCCTTGGTGCATGAAGTACGTTACTTCGCCTGAGAATGTCGAACCCCGCAGATGGGCGAGAAGCCCGTCTATGAGGGGGTGGCCAATCCCCAGGAGGTCGGATCGCTTGACCTTCATTGCCACTTGCCGGTCAAATGTGGCGCTTTCGTATCGCGACGACACGCCATGTTCCGTCTGCAACACGATAGGCGACTCGATCTTCACCATTCCGTTAGCAGGCAACACGCCGCCTTCCAGTCGCAGGATTGCGGCTTCGGCCCACTCCCTCAGATCGCCCAGACCGATCTTTCCCTCTATCTGCAGATAGTCCTGCAGATTGAAGGGACTCAGATCCTGCGTGAGCCCATTGACGACTTGCGCCGCTTCCTGTGCGTTCTTCAGGGCCTCTTCAATCTCCCGTTCTGTCCGAGCAAAATCCTTGTCGACAATTGCCTTCTTGTGGAGGTCTTGGTAGTTCGGTGAGGCTGCCAGAAAACCAAGGATCTCAGCACGAAAATCCTCGGTCGCCTGATCCGTGTCGGGGTCGATCTTGCCGATGGCACGCGCAATGTGATCGAGTTTGTCTTCGAGTAGTCCGTAGATTCTCTCCTCGACGGTATCTCGCGCGACCAGGTTGTAGACTTGGCAAGTGTCCTGCTGACCGTAACGGTGAATGCGTCCGATTCGTTGCTCCACGGCCATCGGATTCCAAGGCAGATCATAGTTGAACAGGATTCTGCCCACCTGAAGATTGATACCTTCACCACCGGCAGATGTGCAAATAAGGAACCGCGCGCCATCCTTCTTCCAGAACTGCTCCACGGCCTCGATCTTTCGGTCGAGGGAACCTCCCCGGATAACTGCAATCTTGTCTCCGCCATACGTCTTTCCCAGTTCGTCTCTGAGAAACGAGAGAGTTTCCAGGTATTGAGTGAAGATGATGAAGCGCTCTTCGTCGCCCTGTCTGCACAAGTCGTCTATCGCCCGCGTGAGTGTGACATACTTGCGGTCGACCCCTCCGGGCACGAGGCTGATAAGCTGGCGAACCTTCTCGGCCTCGCCCGGAATGTTTGCGTCGGCATAGATGCCCTCGTCGCCTTCCTCGTCGGCATCCAGCGACCAGGAAGTCTCTTCTTCCATCTTCTTCGATATGCGCTGACGCGTTTGGTTCACCATGCCTTCGGCATCTATCTTGTCCCCAAGGCCCAGACGCGTTTCGACTATCTTGCCGGCGAGCGTCAGGAGTTCATCTTGCAGGTTCAGAATCTGGTCGGCCAGATTAGGGTCATGGGTCTTTCTCCGTTGCTGCTCCAGTTCCAGAACGTGTCTTGTCAGGAGCACCATCAAGCGACGTCGCAACGCCTGTTTGATGGCGTGCGGGCTGGACGACATGATCTTCTGAAATGTCGTCATCACGAACCCGATAGCGCGCTGCTGCGACGTTGTCTTGGTGTCGTTGATTCCCGCGGCGCTATATCCCTCTTTCAAGTACTCGGTGAGGCGGTCGTAAAAAATCCGCTCCTTTGTTGCTTGGTCGAGTATCTGCGAATGCACCTGACGCCGCATGAAGATTGGCTCGCCGCGTGCATTCGTTACTTCGCGCTTGGTCCGACGGTACATGACCCTGTTCAGCAGACTGCGATGGCTCTCGATCGACTCCGGGCTCTCGAACAAGTGTTCATCCAGAAGAGAAATCAGGGACCAGAACTGGAATGTGTTCCCCTGATGAGGCGTTGCGGACAGAAACAGAAGATCACGTGTGTGCGACCTGAGCGCGTCAGCCAGCTTGTAGTTCTGCGTGGTGGTCACCTTCTTGCCGTAACGCTTCCGGCTCAGGTGATGTGCCTCATCGAATATGATGAGATCCCAACGCGGGCCTGACAAAAGCCGCGCAAGACGGATTGGACGCTTGATGGTATCGATTGAGGCGATCACACGCGCCTTGTTCTCCCATGAAGACGACCCGTGGTCCATGAAGTCCAATCCCAACACGTCAAAATGCAGACGGAACGCATCACGGAGTTCGTCCTGCCAGTTTCGTATCAGACCAGCAGGTGTAATGATCAAGATTCGCTCGGCTTCCCCTCGCGAGACCAGCTCACGGATGATCATGCCTGTCTCAATCGTCTTTCCGAGCCCGACTTCGTCGGCAATCAAGTGTCGCCGCCGCTCTGCCTCCACGATGTCGCGCGTCAGTAGAATCTGGTGCGGCAGGAGATCGGTTCGGCTGTTCGACAACTGCCCTCCGCTATTGTGCAGAGGAAACTGGAAGGCGAGCTGCTTGAGCAGGAAGTCAAGTGGCCGGTCCCAATCGCCGCGTTTGGCGCGTTCCCATATATCTGGGACCAGTGACAGCCGTTCCAAAGGAAGGGTTTCGAGCCGACGCCCGTCGTCGGTCTCGAACACAACATCCGCAACGTCCGCGCCATAGTTCTCGGATACGCGCAGCACCTCGCCTTGGCCAAGGTCAGGGCGTTCGCGAACACACACGCGGGTGCCGGGTTTCAGTGGGTATTCCATAACGTCAATGCAAAATGCAAAGTAGTGAATGGTGAATTGGACAGAGCGATACTCCAACATCTTGCGTTCTACATTTTCCCTTCTTCATCATCGTCCTCAGAAAAGCCCATCGCCCGGATCCGCCATCCGTGACTCCGACTCGTGTGACTCGCTCGCATCCATCGCGTTGCCTCCGGTCATGGATGCAGAGACCGCGGCTTTGTTTTGGCGCTCCCGCACAAATCGCAAGACCGCATGAAGGGCGCGCGCTTCGTATGTGCCGTCATCGCCTTCCTGCTCCAGTTCCGATATGCCGATGAGGTTATAGATGTTGATCCACTCACCATCGACATCGACGTCCAGCAACGGATTCAGAATGTAGCGTCCATGCCGAACACGGACGAAGAGAAAGCGATTGTACGGATCGGCTCTGTTGACCTCGTTCTTCGACAGAATGCTAGACAGGTAGGGTCTTCTCTTGCGGCGTTCTGGAATCACATGTTCCGAAAAATGCTGAAGAGCGTGGACAAAATCTGCAGTTTCGAATGCCGGCAAATCCCACCGCGTCTTGACGCGCGCGATATCCTGGAACATGGCGATCATGGATTGAATCATGAAGAACTCCATCAGTTTCTGATCGATCTTGATCATGCGGCCCTGGACCTTGATCTTCATGCTGCTGGGGGCAAGTAACGGATAGATGGCGCCGATATGCCGTTGGGCGTAGTCCTTGGAGCGATAGGCCTGCAGGAGCGCGATTTGCAGCGGGTTGCGCCCCCAGTTGTCCCGCAGGTCCCTGTGCGCGCCCGCTTTGATGAGGTCCCGGGCCAGATCGGCCTGTCCCATCTTGCTCGCGATCATCAAGGGCGTTTGGTTCAGCGGGTCCCTGAAATCAATGCCGTATTGATTCAGCTTCTTCTTCAGCTCTTTTCTCCCGGGATCGGTGTAGTCCTGCTGGTACTTCTGCTCGATCTTCTGCAAACTGCGGAACGGCTCCTCGGCTTGTCTGAATTTCAGTCGCGCCAGCTCACGGAAAAGCGCGGGCTCATGATGGATGACCGCATAGTCGAACAGCAGTAGCTTCGCCTGCCGGTTGTAGTGATCGGGATCGAGGGCTTCCTTCTTCAAGCCCTCAAGGGCATCGGGCGTCAAAACGGGCCATGGAACTTCCTGGGTGGCCAGAATCGTCTTGCGAATGGCCTCTGCCTGTTCCGCCTTGCCCTGCATTTCCAGCTTCCGCGCTTCCTCCTTCCAGTCTTGCTCCGAGGAAGATGCGGCCTTCACCGTCACCGCGCTCTTCATTTCCGCAAGACCGAGCAGAGACCACAGACGGTGGCGCGTGTGCGATTCGATCAGGTAAACGTTTTGTACGGCGCGCGTGAGAGCCACATACAGGGCATTCGTGTAAAATTTGTAGGCTTCGAGTGATTTATCGCTTTTGTCGCCCGCGCGCGCATAACGCAGTTCTCTGTTCATGTCGTCCGCTGTTACGCCCGCGGTGATTTCGTCGAAAGCGCTGGCATTATTCGAGAGGCAATTGAGCAGCACGATATTCTCGTACTCCAGTCCCTTGGCTTCCTGTACCGAAAAGATCAGCGGCGTCTGGAAACTCCGCTTTGCGTCCGCCTTGTCTTCCTCGCGCATGACGATCACGGCGAAATGGGTCGACCGCGAAGTGTTCTTGTTGATCTCCCTCCGTGTTTCGGACGTATCGCGGGTAAGCTCAACCGTGCCGACGCGATCCGACACCGCCTTGACGAGATAATTGCTTTCCCGGTCGATGGAGCCGAAACGCGCGTTCTTGACCAGCAGAAGCCGGTTCGCTGCGTTTGTCACCTGTGGGGAGTTACGATAGTTTGCGTTCAACACGCGGATGATCTCGGAACGGCCTTGTGCCCGCTTTTCGTAGAACAGGCTCTTCACCTTGGCCCAGGAGAAGAAATTCGGGTGCACGATCTGGTTGGAGTCACCGCACAGCACAAAGTTGTCCGGTTGGCGCAGAGATTGCAGGATCAGTTGAAGCTGGACATTGGTGATGTCCTGAACTTCGTCCACGACCGCGAAGTCG
>SPBP01000080.1 GCA_004525935.1 Lentisphaerales bacterium
CCTCAATACTCGTGTTGCCGCGTAGGCCGTTGACCTGAGCCCATCCGGTCAAGCCCGGCTTGAATAGATGCCGCGACATATAGCGGCCGATCGCTTCCTTGAACTGCTCAACAAAATGGGGACGCTCGGGCCTGGGCCCTACCAGGCTCATGTCGCCCTTCAAGACGTTCCAGAGCTGCGGCAACTCGTCGAGGTTGTGTCTCCGAAGGAACGAGCCTACGGGAGTACGGCGAGGATCACCTTCGGCGGCCCAGACGGGGCCGGATTCTCGCTCGGCGTTGTCCGCCATCGTGCGAAGCTTGTAAAGCGTGAAAGTCTTGCCTTTCTCGCCGCACCTTTCCTGTCGATAGAGGACAGGGCCGGGCGAGCTGCGCTTTACGAGTATCGCCGCCAGCAGGATTACGGGCGACGCAATGATCAGACCGACGAGGGAGCCTCCGATGTCTTCGATCCGCTTAAGTGCCCGGTTCCAGAAGATGTCCAGCGGCCACCTGCCGATTCCCAGGATCGGAACATCTCCGACTACCTGCAGCGCAACATTACTGGTGAGAATCCTGAAGATGTCCGCCACAATCTTGAAGTTGACCATATTGCGCTCGCAGGCGAGCACAAGCTCAAGCACCTTCTCATGGCTCAGTGAGGGATCGGCCAGGATGACCTCGTTGACCTGTTCTTCACTTTCCATGAACCGGTCGAAATCCGCGAGGTCGCCTTTGATCAGATCGGCGGACATCTCCGAGGCGGGCTCACTGGAATTGGTCTTGAGGAACCCGACAACGCGCGACCGGAGTTGAGGCGCGCTTTCAAGCGCGTGCCTCAGCCGGACCGCCGTGGCACCGACTCCCAGAATAAGAATCCGGTTCGCGGGCGGCATTGTCGCAGACAGACGCGACTCGATTCTGAAGAACAGGAATCGTTCGACAGCACGACCAGTGCCACGGTGAAGAAGGAAATAAGCAATACCCCACTGGAGAAGGAGAAAACGTTTTTAGCCAGGAACGCGGGGATTGTGGTCAGGAAGATGCCAATTCCCGTTGCACGGATGAGCCTCGGGATCTTGTCGCCGAACGAGCCGACCTGAGGTCGTACGTACAGATCGAGAGACTTGAACACGAACAGGAACAACAGCGCGGCGATTGCCGCTCCGCGGCCGTACATCAGGTACAGCTGATCCGGTCTGCCGAGAACCACTGGAAACCAGCCGCTGTCGAACCTGAGCCACGTAGCCAGGAGAAAGCCCAGAATAACTGCCGCACCGTCGCCAGCGACGGCAAGCAGGCTAAGGTGAACATCAAATGTATCTTTGCCCCGCATGTTCTCCGGAAAAGAATAGCGCACGAGCCGGCGATCGGCAATAAGAAGCAGGAACTACATTGGGCCCGGAAGTGGCGCCAATTTTCTTGGTCAGCCACCGGCTTCCGTGGTAGTCTCCGTCTTCTTATGGAGGAAGCAACGAGAGTCGTGCTGGTGGAGTTTCCGAAAGTCTTCGGAATCGACCTGAGCATTACGAATGAGGTCGTGCTTCTCTGGCTGGGGGCGATAGTCACGTTTCTGCTGGCCGTTGCCGCATGCAGGGGGCGGGAAGCAGCAACCCGCGGCCGGTTCAGGAACCTCTTTGAGATGCTCGTTGAAATGGTTGAGAAAGAGGTCATAGGGGGCAATGCGAACAAGGCTACCCGGGCATTGACACCCTTTCTCCTGACGATGTTCTTTTTCATACTGGTGTGTAACCTGCTTGGCATGGTGCCGATTCCCGGTGTATTCAAGGCTGTGACTTCGAACATCAATGTTACGGCAGGTCTGGCAATAGCCGTCTTTGCTCTTACCGTTGTTGCAGAGGTGTCGCATCATGGGGTACTGGGGTTCCTGGGCAGGTTCATGCCGGCGGGCATCCCTCGATGGGCGGGGGTGTTCCTGGTGCCGATCGAGATTGCAAGCTGGCTGGTGCGTCCACTGTCGCTGGCGGTAAGGCTGTTTGCGAACATGGTTGTGGGCCACGTTCTGCTTTTTGTATTGATCGGCATGGCTGTCGCGTCGGGTTGGTGGATTGTCGGCGTTCTACCGGCTGCTGCTGCGGTGGTTATGAGTTGTTTTGAGTTGTTCGTATGTTTCATACAGGCCATGGTATTCACTTTACTGGCGGGCCTGTACCTTAAAGAAGCCGTTGAAGGGCATCAGGCCACACACTGAGGAGGGAAGTCAATGACAGCTGAAGGATTAGCGTGGATCGGTGCCGGTCTTGCAATCGGTCTTGCGGCGCTTGGAACGGGTATAGGCATCGGTATGCTTGTAAGCAAGAGTGTCGAAGCAGCTGCGCGACAGCCCGAAGCGATCGGGCACATCCAGCGGCTCATGATCCTGGGCATAGCTTTCGTGGAAGCGTTATGTCTGTACGCACTCCTGATATCGTTCCTGCTCGTCAGAAAGGGAGAGGGGCCACGAGCCGGCGAAGGCCCTCACAAACCGGATGTGGTGCAGGAGCAGACTGCTAATTGATATTGAAACCTGGATGAACTCATGGATCTGAATCTCGATATCGGTCTGCTGATCTGGACGCTGATCACATTCGCCGGGCTGATTGCCGTTCTGTCGCGTTTTGCATGGAAACCGCTTCGCCGGCTTCTGGATGAACGGCAGGACATGATCAGTTCTTCAATCGAAGAGGCCCGGGCCGGCCGTGATGAGGCCAGGAAACTTGTGCTCGAGAACGAAGAGAAGATGCGGCAGGCGAGGGAAGAAATGCACAAGATTGTAGAAGAGGGCCACAAGCTTTCGGAAGAAATACGTGGCGAAGCACGCGAGAAGGCCGGTGAAAGAACCGCAGCGATGATAGAAGAGGCCAGGCGCGAGATCGAACGTGAGACGAAGAAGAGCCTTGAGGAGCTCAAGGCCACGGTCGCCGGATTGGCGGTTCGCGTATCCCGGCAGGTCATTGGTGAGAACCTCGACGAGAAGCGTCATGAACAGATTGCCGATGAATTCATAGAAAAATTGAGGAAATCGCGTGACAACAAGCGGTCCTGACATTGAACGTTATGTCGACGCCATGCTGGCCGTTGCCGGTGCAGTGGGTGCGCTCGACCGCCTCGAAAGAGAGTTGCCACTGGTCCAGGAAGTGGTATCTCGAAGTGACACTCGTAGGTTCTTTTCAGATCCGTTCGTTGCCAATGAAGGCAAGAGCAGGGCTGTTGGGCAGTTGCTTGCCGACAAGGTGCACCCGGCTCTGCTCTACTTCCTGTGTATCCTGGCGGCCGAGGACGTCCTCCGTTTCTTTGATAGTATTGCCGAGCGAACGTTCGCGAAGCTCGCCGCAATGCGGGACGAGCTGGCAGGTGAGCTAATCAGCGCGGCCCCATTGAGCGAGGACAGGCTGAGGCTGGTAGAGACGGAGGTCGGTCGGTGCCTCCGGAAGAAGGTTTCTTTGAGGGCCCGGGTCGATCCGAACATCGTAGGCGGCATTATTGTAAGGGCAGGTGACTTTCTGCTCGACGGTTCGATCGGACATCAGCTCGATAACGCACGACTCGCCATATTGGGCAGGTAGACAAACTGCCTAGTTTGCTCGAAAAAATGCTTGTCTATTGCTCGGGGTGGTGCAAAATGTGGCGTAATTGATGGTTTCGCACTTCCTGCGAGACTCAGTCGTGCAACCAAAGTAAGGAGAAAGCATATGACCAAATCACAAACGGTCGCAGCTCTTGCGGAAAAGACTGAGCTGTCAAAGGCACAGGTTGTCAAGTTGCTGGAAGAACTGGCAGCTCTGGCTTATGCCGAAGCGAAGAACAGCTTCGTGATCCCTGGGATTGGCAAGCTCGTACTCGTCCATCGGAAGGCGAGAACAGGCCGGAATCCTGCAACTGGCGCTACGATCGAGATCCCGGCGAAGACAGTTGTGAAGTTCCGCGTTGCCAAGGCGTGCAAGGAAGCCGTGTTGTCTGCGGGCTAACCTTCCCTGTGTGACTGCGGGTATGAATTTGTGGACGCCTGATCCGGCTGCCTGAGGCCGTCGGACCAGGCGTTTTCTTTTGTTTATCCCATGGGGTGCTGTGGAACTTCTGAGGGCATGGAGTCTCATGAGACGCAATCCTCGCTATAAACAGACCACCGTGCTGCTTCGGCTTGCCCGCCATTCATGGGCGGTTGCCGGTCTGGTTCTGGCAGTTGCACTGGTCGTTTTCAGTCCCGTCTCAGCGGAACAGCTTCCGCTGCAGCCCGAGCCGATCCATGGGGAAATCGCGAGGGTATTCTCCGAGAAACTGCCGGCACTGCACCTTCGTGCGGTCTCCATCGACGACACGATGGCGGCAAAGGCGCTCCTTCTTTACCTTACGGCTCTCGATCCCGAACACGACGTGTTTTTGAGCGATGATGTTGTCGGCTTCAGGCAAACCGAACGGGAACTCGATAACCTGCTCAAGCAAGGTGGCGTCGAACCGGCTTTCGAGATCCTGGCGGTGTTCAAGATCAGGTTGCGTGATCGCTGCGAGTTCGTCGATCGGCTGCTGGCAGATGGATTCGATGTGACGGCGCCCGATTGGATTGAACGTCGAGAGGTAACGTCCCGAACGCCCTGGCCTGCGGACGAGTTGTCTCGGGATGAGCTGTGGCGGAAGAAGATAAAGAATGAATACCTGCGTCGAGTCATACTCGCGAAGACGGATACCCCTGACGAGGAGGACGCTGAACCTGAGGACGCTGGAGCAGAGATGACAGAGATCTCCGGTAAGTACAGGCAGATCCTGACCTTTGTGGAGGATAACGACGCAGAGTGGGTGGTAGAACAATACCTGTCTGCTTTTGCACGTTCGTTCGACCCGCATTCCGACTATATGTCTGCAAGGGAGACCGAGGACTTCGATATCAGCATGCGATTATCTCTCGTAGGAATCGGCGCAGTGCTGACCAGCGAAGACGGGTTTGCCAAGATCGTGAGCGTAATCCCCGGTGGCCCGGCCGAAAGGGACGGGCGGCTTCAGCCGGGTGACAGAATAGTTGCCGTGGGGGAGGGGGACGGCGACCCGGTGGATGTAATGCACTGGCCGCTCAGCAAAACGGTGGAGATTATAAGAGGCAAGAAGGGCTCCACGGTTGTGCTCATGATTGTGCCGGCCACGGCCGTATCCGGCGCGGCGTCGGTCAAGGTGGATATAATGCGAGACGACGTAAAACTCGAAGAACAGGCCGTAAAAGGCGAGACAAGGGAGATCCTGACAGGCACTGATGAGGGTGTCCGGCTGGGTGTGATTACTATTCCCGGTTTCTATGTAGATATGGCAAGGACCTTTTCGTCCGGGAAGAACTACACCAGTTCTGCCAGGGACGTAGCGGAGGTCCTGAAGGGCATGAGCAGGGACAACGTTGATGGGGTCCTCCTCGACCTGCGCGGGAATGGCGGCGGATCGCTGGAAGAGGCCGTGAAGATGACAGGCCTGTTCATTGACCGTGGACCGGTAGTGCAGATGAAAGACCGGCGTCGCATAATGGTTCTTGAGGACGAGGAGTCAGGCACCGCCTACTCGGGACCGCTGGTTGTACTGATCACCCGTATGAGTGCCTCTGCTTCTGAGATACTGGCCGCCTCACTTCAGGATTATGGGCGAGCTATCATCGTCGGAGATTCCCGCACGCACGGTAAAGGGACAGTCCAGTCAATTGTTCCATTGAAGACCAGGCGAGGCAAGCGTGGCTCGCTGAAGGTTACCACGGCAAGTTTCTTCAGGATCAACGGATCTTCGACGCAGGTCAAAGGAGTTGCGGCAGACATCGTCGTGTCGTCCCCACTTGATTCTCTCTCGCTTGGCGAGGATGCGATCGAGTACGCGTTGCCGTGGAGCAGGATCGAGCCATTGGACCTGGAGAGACCGGTTGGCAGCAGCTTGCTGGAAGACCTGTTGCTTGGTCGTTTTCTTGGCGGCACCGGCAACCGTGGCGAGCGGGTGAAGGACATCTCTCCGATGATCAATGAACTGAAGATACGGTCTCAGGAACGGAGACACGGTAATCCTAAGTTCGTGGCCAGGGAGGGATTGCTTTCCCGTTACTCGGAAAGGGAGAAACTTGACAGGATCTCGCTGAACCTGGATGAACGTATGAAGCTTGCTATGGAAGAGCGGCGGCTCTATGAACTGCAGCTTGCCGAGGCGGACATTATCGGCGACAATAATAATGGTGGGAGAAAAGGGCGTTCCGGAGATCTGGTGCTTGAAGAGGCGTTGAGTATTCTGGCCGACGCAGTTGCCTACGAGGCACGCACCGCCAGAGCGAGAGAGGATGACTGATGAAAATACCTTTCATCAAGATGCATGGAGCTGGGAACGACTTCATTCTGGTAGATGATCGTCAGGGATTCGTTCCTGCCGCCGACACGGCGTGGATTGCCCGTGTTTCAGGGCGCCGGACCGGCGTTGGCAGCGATGGCATGATTCTTATCCAGAAATCGACTGAAGCCGATTTCAGGATGCGCTTCTTCAATCCAGACGGGCGGGAGGCCGAAATGTGCGGGAATGGTGCGCGCTGTGCCGCGAGACTCGCACACCGGATAGGTGTGGCGTCGACAGAGATGCGCATCGAGACCGCCGCGGGACTGCTTGATGCCGAGATTCTTGGAGAATCGATACGGTTACACATGACCGAACCAGTGGACTGGCGTATGGAACGAACGCTGGACCTCAACGGTCGTGTTGTGACATACAGTTTCGTTCTCAGCGGGGTCCCGCATACGGTCATACAGGTGGATAATCTAGCCGCCGTTGATGTTCAGAAAGACGGTTCCGCGATAAGGCATCATCCCGATTTCGCCCCTGCCGGGACGAATGTCAATTTCATAGCGAAGACCGGTCCGAAAGCGATCAGTATTCGCACATATGAACGAGGCGTGGAAGCCGAGACCCTTGCCTGTGGCACCGGCATCACCGCTGCAGCTCTGGTTGCGGGCCGGCTCGGGCAAGTGACGCCGCCGGTCCAGGTCATGACCGTCGGCGGAGAAGTCCTCGTCGTGGACTACGCGTTGGAGGGTGAGACGGTGAAGAACCTTACGCTGTTCGGTCCCGCGGTTGAGGTGTTCGAGGGAACAATCGATTATCCCTGAGGGATAATGCCACGCATCGCGGGCAATGAAAATAGCCACGTTCAACGCCAATTCACTCCGCGCCAGGCTCGATATCGTGCTCGGCTGGCTGAACGAGCATCAGCCTGACGCGCTCTGCATCCAGGAAACCAAGGTTCCTGATCCCATGTTTCCGCTTACCGAAATCGAGAAGGCTGGGTACTTCGCAGTGTTCAGGGGTGAAAAGTCTTACAATGGCGTCGCCATCCTGAGCCGGGTACGGCCGAAGAATGTCGCCTTCGGCTTCGATGACGGTGGGCCACCTGACGAAACGAGGCTGGTCCTGGCGAAGATCGGACCGGTCAATATCCTCAATACTTACGTTACGCAGGGCCGTGAGATCGACCGCGAGATGTACAGGTACAAGCTCAAATGGTTCAAGCGACTACGGTCGTGGTTCGATCGTCATTTCAAGCAGGATTCCGTCCTGCTGTGGACGGTAGATCTGAATATCGCGCCCGGTCCGGATGACGTGCATGACCCCGGCTCGCACACCGACCACGTCTGCTGTCACGAGGATGTCAGGAAGGAGTTCAGGGCTGTCGTGAACTGGGGATTCGTTGACGTCTTCAGGAAGCACCATCCGGAACCAGGGCAGTTCACCTTTTTCGATTATCGTGTCCGCGGAGCAGTCGAGCGAGGCATGGGATGGCGCGTGGATCACATGCTCGCAACCAGGAGGCTTGCGGCTAAATCAACAGATTGTCGGATCGACCTTAAGCCGCGCCTTGCCGAGAAGCCGTCGGATCACACTTTCCTCGTTGCAGATTTCGACGCATAGGAGGGGTTAGCGCGGGACATGTCTTCCTTCAAGCGTTACATCCTGACGCAGCAGTCGCAGGTGCCGTGGCCGGATCCAGGAATATGGAGATCTTGCGCCGAAGACGAGATAGACACCGGTCCGCACGGACTATTCGACAGAAGATAGCGAAGATCACTCATGCGCAACCCGTGGTTCTGGTCAGCGCGCACGGACCTCGACCGATTTGCCGTGCTGCTCGTAGAGGCCCTCGGCCTTGGACAGCACGGAGATCAATTTGTTGAGAGTGGGCATAAGCGCCTTCGGGACCTCGAGAGTTGACGGCTTCTTAAGGAATGTGTCGACGCTCAGGCCGGATGTGAACCGTGCAGCCCCGCCGGTCGGCAGTATGTGGTTTGGACATACATAATCCCCAACGGCGACCGGCGAGTAGTTGCCGAGAAAGATTCCACCGGCGTTTCTCACACTGCGAAGGATCTGTTTCGGATTCTTCGTCATGATCTCCAGGTGTTCAGGTGCAAAGTCATTTGCGAATTGCACTGCCTCTTTGATTGTATCGGCAACAAGGATGGCGCCATATCCGGCAAGTGCTCGCTCAGCGGTCGAACGTTGTGCGCCCCGTTTTCCTGACTGCCCGAATTCTGCGCGAATTCGCTTGAGCACCGCATCGGCAATGCGCCTGGAGGTAGTGACAAGTACTGCTGAAGCGTCCGGGTCATGCTCGGATTGGGACAGCATGTCGCGCGCAATGTAATCGGCGTTCGCCGAGCCGTCAGCGATGATGACGATTTCGCTCGGGCCTGCCGGCAGATCTATCGCGCATGCGCCCATGCCGGCCACGTGTGCTTTTGCGGCTGCAACAAATACGTTGCCTGGTCCAACGATCTTGTGGACGCGTGGCACGGAATCGGTTCCATATGCCATTGCGGCAATGGCCTGTGCGCCACCGGCCCTGATGATCCCGGTGGCCCCGGCCAGGTCTGCGGCAACCAGTATGCGCGGATCAATGTCTCCGTTACGACTTGGCGGACTCGCAACGATGATCTCTTTCACGCCGGCAACCCGGGCGGGAGTGACGGCCATAAGGGCGGTTGTCAGCAGGATCGCATTGCCGCCCGGCACATAAACACCGATGCGTTCAATAGGCGATCGAATCTGGCCCACCTTCAGCTTGGCCGAGGTCTTCCAACGACGGCTGGATACTGTTCTCTGCCACGGCTTCAGCCCAGACTTGAGTTGAGAGAGTTCCGCAATGTGATAGCCACGAATACACTCAAGCGATTGTCGTATTGCTGGAATCAGGGCCGGTTCCCGCCTGGAAACAAGTCTGCGAGCTGCCGAGATGTCACGCGGGGTGACCAGGATCCGCCGTTTTGAGAGAGAGACTTTGTCAAACAGTCGAGTGTACAGTAGAAGCGCGGAATCGCCTTTGCTGCGCACTTCATCGATTACCCTTCGGACCACGGGCTCGACTTCCTGAAATCGGGCCGATGAACGGGCGATAATTGCGGCCATGCGTCGGCTCGATATTGCCGAAAGCATTTCGACAGCAAGCCCGTCGGCGGATGAGCCCTTTGGTTTCTTTCCACGAGATGGCGACATGATCCTCTCCATTACTCTATCCAAGATGTCACGGCCGTGCCGCAGCCGCAAGACTTCTGTACCGGGACATCGGTTCGAACCGCGCACTAGCAGCGAATGTCCCTTAGATAAGACCTGTTTTGCATGAATCGTGTCTGTGATACGTGCCATTCAATGACGAAATACCCCAATACCCAAA
>SPBP01000079.1 GCA_004525935.1 Lentisphaerales bacterium
CCACCACCACCACCACCACCGCCCCCTTTCGAGCTGGTGGTCTCGGCCTGCTTCTTCTGCCAGATCGTCCCCTGTGTCGATTCCAGCTCGTTCTCGGCCCCGTCCGGCAACTCACGCAGGAAATCCAGACCCGTAGCACCTTCAACCTTATCTATTGAGCACACGTATCGTTCAATGCTTCCCGACGCGTTCATCGGAAGGAGGAATGCCACCGGCAGCATGATGTCAGCTTCCTTGCGCAGGACGATCTTAAAAAGACCTTCCGGAACGGCAATACGGCCGCGATCTGTTCGTTTCGGCTATTCACCGAGCACGGGCCCGGTCATTACCCATACCTCACCGTATTCCTTCGCCCAATCCCTCACCCGCTCCTCTATATCGTGCCATACCTTGAGGAACCCCTCACCCGGCTCGATCGCGACCACGTTCGCAAGCGAATAGGACATCTTTTCCGTGCCCTCGCCTCTACCGAGGCTGTCCAGCGGCGAAAGCAGCTGAAGCGTTTCGTATCCCGACGCTTCTATGTCGCCATCTGTCGCTGAACGAAGGCCTTTTTCGACAATGATCGGATCTACGAAATACTTGTGCTGCTTCACGAGTTGCCCGCCGGTGCAATACATGGGCGTCAAGTGATACGCCACGCAAACCGGCGTCCTCAACGTCGAGCTGTATCCGGAATAGTATGCATTGTGCGAAATCGGATACCCACCCCTCGGGCGTCCGAAAAGCACGTGCTCGCTTTCGTTGTCCTTGTCGCCCTCAAGCTCCTGTGCAAACACTGGAGCCACAAATGCCGCTACGAACAACAGCGCCGATAGAACCTTTTTCATATCTGTACTCCTCCTTCATACGTCCTGGTATCAACATCCATTATCTCACCGCACCTGCCACAAATACATCAGTCTTGATTGCACCTGGTGCCCGTCTATTCTCAGATCAAGGCCAGGCCTGGCAAAACTCTTCAAAAGCGAAGAAAGCCCCAATTCATGGTCGTAACGCAACACCTTCACATTTTCGACGTCCAGCATTCCGCAAAGCCGCGCAACCGCATCGTCCCAGTACCCGATCTCATCAATGAGCCTGCAATCGAGAGCCTTTGAAGCCGACAGCACGCAACCATCCGCTATCTCCTTTACCTCTTCGACGGTTAACCCGGGCCGCCCATTCACAATCAATTCAACAAATCGCTCATACATCTCGTCGACCATCTCCTGCAGCATCGCCCGCTGTGACTCCGTCAGGTCTTCGAAGGGACTCAGAAGGTTCTTGTTCTCACCCGACTTAACGGTCTCCATGCGTACGCCGTATTCGTCACCAAGCCCTTTTATGTTCAGCTTGCTTATCATCACGCCGATCGAGCCCGTCAACGTCGTGGGATGTGCAATGATGTAATCGGCAGCCACTGCAACATAGTATCCGCCCGAGGCTGCCAGGTCGCCCATGATTGCGATCACTTGCCTGCCGGCCTGTTCAGCCTTGAAATCCATGACAGCCCTGTGAAGAAGGTCCGAGGCAGTGATGCTGCCACCGGGACTATCTATCTCAAGAATCAGGCCCTTGATCTCAGGGTCCTTCGTTGCCGCTCGTATCTGCCGCAGCGCCTTCTCGACCGGCCCCTCCTCACTGAACCATCCTGCGTCTTCCTCTGAAGAAACCAGCACACCCCGCACCGGAATGCGGACAACACTCACATCGCCACTTCCGTATGACCATACGGCACGCAACGACGGCACGTCGTCAACCCCTGCATCCGTCCCGCCCTTCCGTGCGCCTATGATCGCAAAGACTGCAACAAACAGAAGCACCGTAGCGAACGCCGAGGCGATCGGCGATACCAGGCCCATTGTCAGTCCCCACAGGCAGCCAGTTCGGCCGCCCGGCTCCCGTGCCCTGCGCCTGGGGATTGGTGGTATAGATTCAGAACAATCATTCATTATGCAACATCCTATCGCATGCACAGCCAAAGTTCAAGTGACGAACCGATCTCAACCCGCTTTTCCATCAGGCTCCGCCCCTGGCCGAATGGGATTCCGCAGCTTTCCGTACAGCCCGAGCAGGAAATCGCGGTTGTCAGCCCTCGCATACCGCGTCGTTCCTCCCATTCGATTGAACGTCTTCAGGTATCTCCTGTAGTAGGACGGATCTGATGAAGCAGGTTCGGATCCCGAGCTCCATCCTTTACCTGCCGGCGCAAGATCTATGACCGCAGTCCATAAATCGTTGATGTGTTCGCCCTTTGCGATGTGCAGATTCTGACACATCGACAGCGCCTTTTCGAATATCATGGGTGACATCACCGCAGAACCGATCGATATGTATGCGCCGCCATCAAGTCGGTTCACACCCTCGGCGAACGCCAGAAAGTCCCGGAGTCCGGTCCTCCCGATGGCAGCCCCGCTATTCAACGGATGTGTATATATGATGTCGTGTCCTATCATCGGCAATCCGAAGAATGGTATCCCCAGTCGAAATGCCGCCGCCTGGACACTCAGGTGCTTGAACTTGTGCGGTATCTCGTGACGGCCCGGCCTGACATTCAGCCCCGTCATGATCGTGAGCAGATCCGATGCGGCCGCGCTGCAGGCCGGGTCCGACTCCAGGTTGGCCGTTATTTCCTGTCTCAACGTCCCGGACTCGGGAAGGTTGAGACACTCCTGTTCAATCATCGCACCAACCGACTCCCCGTAGCCCATGCCCAGGTACGCGCCAACGCCGATGGCCAGGTTGATGTAGCGACCGGTTTCCTCCCAGATTCCGAACCGGCCGGCATCGACATTTTCCTTTACGTCTTCCCCGGTCTCTCCCTGGTACGCCAGTTCCCAGTCATGAATGACCCCCGCCCCGTTCGTCGCCAGGTGCGTCACCCATCCATCATCCATCAACTTGATAAGGAGCGGTCCCAGCCCGTTCTTGATCGTGTGCGCACCGAACGTCAGCATTACAGGCCTGCCATTCTTCTTCGCAGCAACCACGCGCTCAACCGTCTCGTCAACGAGCAAACGAGCCGCCCTCGAGAGACCGCGCGGCTTGGCATCGACTGGAACCATGTCCGTAGCGGCGAACACCCGGTTCCTTCGTTCCGACAGTGGCCTGATTCTCAAAGCCTTTCTATCGAGTTGTTTGTGTGGCACTTCGCAACTCCTCAACCCTTTAGCCAAACTCAACATCGCGGACCCATCAATCCGCTTGCCAATCCGTGTACGTCAGGCTAACCTGAATCATCTGGACTAGCAGACCTGGGCCTTTGTGACCTGCGCGGCATGGCGCAAAGGCCTGGGTCTGCTAGCTTCGCAATCCACTATGCCCCCGTAGCTCAGCTGTATAGAGCAGCGGCCTTCTAAGCCGCGGGTCGCAGGTTAGAGTCCTGCCGGGGGTGCCACCTGCGGTCACACCACTATTCCGTTGACACCCCGTACTCATACCCTCTCATACGATCGTCCACCGGACTGATTATGCTGAAAGGCCGGGACTGACCCGCTGGAAGGCCCTCGCCCAGTACCGCGAAGGTCGAGTCCGACCGCAGCGGCTTCCCGTTAACGTCAAGCCAGTTCACGGTCACCTTGATCTGCTTCACAATCTCCGTTCCGGTGTTCCTCACTTCAGCCTCAAAAGTCATGTACTTCTCATCGCTGCTCGAAGCCGCATTCTCGATCGCGATTGAATAAGTCGGCTGGCTGATAGTCTCGAGTTCCGGCACTGCTCCGCCTTCGACCGGCGTGTCGTCGGTCTCTGTCATAGCGGCCGCTCTGGAATTGAACAATGCCATGGCCTGGGCGTGATTGGTCGTGTATGCGCGCAACTCAACAGTCTTCTCCGCATCCTGTGCCCATTCATACATGCCGCACGGATAAACCTGCTTATCAAAGGCATCCTTCAGTTCGTACTCTGACGGGTCCACATAGACAAAGATCTTTCTACTTGTGCGCAGGTAATACTTCCCGTCTACCTCCCACTTGAAGTAGCCGCGGTTACTCAGCTCCGCCGATGTCACTCGACGTTCCGCTTCATTCTGGTCCGACGCAAGCACAGGCACACGCTGGAGCACAACGCCGTCTTCCACCACTGCCAGCACCGAAGCGCCCGGCACATCCCGCGCCCGAAGCAAGTCGGCGCCGCCGTCCGCGGCACCACACACGCGGGCACCAGCCCACAAGGCTATAAACAGCACCAATGTGATTCTTTTCATTCTATCACCTCCCAATCAGAAGATATGTCTTCCATGCCATCTCAAGTTTCTCGATTGTCCCTGTTTCTGCAGGATATGAAAGACGCAATCCTTCTTCTACGCAAGATCCATCCCTCGTGCTGCGACAGAATTTCCCGAACCGATCAGAACCATGCTACTCGATCAGGTAACCCACCAACGCGATAGATTCCGCATAAAACGCAGTCACAAGCTCCTTATCATCACTCTTTCTAACGTCGATAGCCATCAGCTTTCTTAGCGGAATCAGCCTGTTTGCCCGGGCAAGCCGGACCGTCGCATCCCTGGCTTCTTTCCGACGACCCGCCTCTTCCCACATTGCGACCCCCTCATTGAGCCAGATCGGAACATCATCCCCCAGTCCCATGAATTCCCTGAACATAAGGTGTGCCATCTCGTGCGGGAGCACGCCATCAATGAAAGATGCCTCGCTCGCAACCCCGCTTATCTCCCGCTTATCGTGGTTCGCCGCACCGACAGCCCAGTCCGGCGCAGCATTGTTCGCGGCAAAAGCTTCACGCGACTCAAACAACCGGATCGATACCCGCTTCTCCCAGAGCCAGAAACTGTCATGCCTCGTGAAGCCGAGATCCCTAGTGATCGTCTTGTAGTACTTCTCCGCTGCATTCAGCGTATCGCGCGCAGATCGTCCATTATTCGCGTAGTAGATCACGAAATGCTTTCCCTTCAGTTCCCGCCAGGCCTCCTCGCCAATTGCGGGTGTTGAAGATCCCACCAGTAGAAGGCAAAGCGCCTGCCTCGCCGCTGCCTTTGCCGCCATATGACACGTCTTATTCATTTCTTTCAACTGAACGATCGCGGTTCAGGCTCAGGCCCACATACTCAACAATTAAGGCCCGTCGGCTCGCACTCATTTCCTGCTCGCACGTTCCAGTACGTCCCGGTCCTTGCTGCTCAACGAGCTCCAACCGCCATTCGCCAACTTGTCCAGAACCCGATCCACTTCCCGCGTTGAAGGAGTCTCGTCACCCTTCCACACAACGCGCGGACGAGCCTTCTTAAGCCTCAAACCCACTCGTCGAAATCTGTTGGTAAGCCATTGGAGTACCTTTGGTTCCGTAGTCCTGCTCATGCCACCGTAGATTCCGTAACGTGCAACCCGCCGACCGTAGAAGTAACCCGCAAGTCCGCCGGCAAGGTGAGCCATGTGCGCAACGCCTCCAAGTCTGCCGAAATACGAGGCAGCAATCGATATAAGTGCCAGAATAATCACCAGCGTTCGCGCCTGCATCGTTATCGGAAAGAAGTAGAAGAGGATCGTCAACGGCCGCCTCGGATAGAGCCCTGCAAATGCACCGACAATCCCGTATATCGCGCCGGACGCACCAACGCAGCTCATTCCGGACCGTGCCGAGATGATCAGCCAGCCGAGCCCTCCCACGATGCCGCAAAGCAAATACAGTCGTATGAACCGACCGGACCCCACAGTCCGTTCGACCTCAGGACCAAGGAAGTAAAGCGGCAGGATGTTGAACAAGAGATGCCAGATATTCGCATGCAGAAACATGTACGTCACTATCTGCCATATCCTGAACTTCGAGACGAAGTCCCAGCTTAGTGCCACACCATCCAGGCTCCACCCGAACCCTCGCACAAGAGATGTCTGCGCCACGAACGACGCGGCAAGCGCGATCATAAGCGCCTTCACCACCGGCGTTGGTCGCGGCATCATTATCCCCGGCATATACCCACCATCTGAATCAGTCATTCGCATGTAGAAACAGCCCTTCGTCTTGATCGCTATCCCTAATACATACAGCACCACAGCAGAAATTCAAATTCTATCCGGCATTCCAGCCAGTCTTCTGTACATCACCGTACACAGGCTCTGCAGCGGTGTAGCCTTCTGTATGCACATTTCATTGATTTCGTCTTAATCCGGGTGTAATCTCCACACAGTAATGAAGATAACGACCCCAACCGTGATCGTGAAGCGCAAAGGCAAGCCCGATTCACTGCTTGTTCAGAAGTCCAGAATCATCGTGATTGATGGTGCGCAGCAGGGCGATGAGATTGTCCTGGAGTCCGAACGTTTTACGATGGGTTCCTCGCCGCAGAACGACATGGTCATCGTTGATCCGGCAGTCTCAAAGCAACACTGCGAGATCCAGCTATTTCCCCAGGGCTATCTCATCCGCGATCTCGAGAGTACCAACGGGACCTTCGTGCATGGTGTCCGGGTCACCGACGCGTTCCTTAACGACGGCTCCGAAATCACGCTCGGCACAACACGGCTTCTCTTCTGCCCTCTCCAGGCTACGACCGAGTTCACACTCAGCGACAACGACATGTTCGGCCGGGTAATCGGCAAGAGTATCGCGATGAAGAAACTCTTCTACATCGCAGAAACCTATGCCCCAACCGATACAACGATCCTTATCGAAGGAGCAACGGGCACCGGCAAGGAGATTCTTGCGGAAGAGATTCACAATCACAGCAAGCGGCGCGACGGTCCGTTTGTTGTGATCGATTGCGGCGCACTCTCTCACGGCATCGTGGAGAGCGAGCTTTTTGGTCACACAAGGGGCGCCTACACAGGCGCCGCCACAGATCGGATGGGAGCCTTCGAGCAGGCTAACGGTGGCACCATCTTCATAGACGAAATAAGCGAACTCGACTTGATGTTACAGCCCAAACTCCTGCGCGTTCTTGAGAAGAAGGAAGTCCGGCGCATGGGTTCGAACAAGATGAAGCACGTCGACGTAAGGATTATCTGTGCCACGAACCTGTCCCTGGAGAAGCAGGTCAATTCGTCACGGTTCCGCGAAGATCTCTATTTCAGGATTTCGATCGCTAAGATTGTCCTGCCGCCTCTCCGTAACAGGAAAGAGGACATCTCCCTGCTTACCCAGCATTTCCTCAAGGAATTCACCGGCGAGGAAGATGCCGGCAAGCTGATCAACCTCCAGAAGACTATGCAGGCGTTCAACGAATACGACTGGCCGGGTAATGTGCGTGAACTGAGGAACCTGGTCGAAATGACTGCGCACGCGCCCGAAGGAATGATTGATCCCGGGGCGCACATGTACCTCGGTCGCATGGGCAATGCGCCCTCCTCCACGGCCGCTCATCAATATGACGAGTCGCCCTTCAAGGAAGCCAAGAACCGTGTGATCGGCGACTTCGAAGAGCATTACCTGCGCGAACTGCTCGACCGGAACGAATGGAATGTTTCGAAAGCCGCGCGTGAAGCAGACATTGAACGCGTTTACCTGATCCGGCTGATGAAGAAGTATGGAATGAAACGGACCGACACCATCTGACGCGGGCATCGAGGTTCCGGGGAACGGATTGTGCGTGAGTGTGGGCGGCAATCGTGTCGAGTCAGGTTGCCGTAATGAAGAGAACCCTCCCGCAGAGACGCAGGAAACTGATAGTGTGTGAGTGTGGGGAAACAAACATACTCACACACTCCCAGACTCCCAGACTCCCACACAGGCAGTTCCCCCTCAGCCTTCCAACATATTGGTTTGACCGCCGCATCGCCGACCTGTAGGCTGATTCGCAATCTTCGATATCGAAGGCAGCAGCACAAATCACATGAACGGAAGGGTACAGCACAATGATCGTATCGACGAAGCAACTGTTTGAACACGCTTATGGAAACTATGCTGTTGGGGCCTACAACATCAACAATCTTGAGCAGACCATGGGCCTGTTCCGGGGCTGCATTGACAGCAAGGCCCCGTTCATCATCCAAATATCAAAGGGCGCTCGTTCATACACCAACAAGCTGATGCTTGAGGCGATGATCCGTACCGCGGGCGACATCTTCCCGGACGCGATCTTCGCTGTTCATCTGGATCATGGTGATGAAGAAGCTTGCATGGACTGCATCGAGAGCGGGTTCTACAGTTCGGTCATGATTGATGCCAGCGACCAACCCTTCGATGGGAATATCGAGACGACCAAGCGCGTTGTGGACGCGGCCCATGCCAAAGACATCGCGGTCGAAGCCGAACTCGGGCAACTTGGCGGAGTAGAAGAGCACGTCTCGGTCAGCGAAGAAGACGCACACCTTACCGACCCGGCACAGGTCGAAGAGTTTGTGCATCGCACGAATTGTGACAGCCTTGCATGCGCGATCGGCACAAGCCATGGAGCCTACAAGTTTACGAGCAGCCAGGGGCTGCACTTCGAAGTAATCGAAGAAGTGCGACGTCGCCTACCGGGCTTTCCGATCGTCATGCATGGTTCGAGTTCCGTACCGCAGGACGAAGTCAAGCGCATCAATGCGGCCGGTGGCGAGATGAAGGGCGCAAAGGGCGTGGATGAGGCCCAGATCAGCAAAGCCGGCAAGATGGGCGTAACGAAGGTGAACATCGACACCGACGGCAGGCTGGTATGGTGCCGCGTACACCGCGAGTTCTTCAGAGATAAGCCGGAAGTCTTCGATCTGCGCAAGCCCGGTATCGTCTTCATGGACGAGTACGCCAAGTATATCGTGCACAAGAATGACGTACTCGGAAGCTCCGGCAAGATAGATGCAGTTCGCAAGCTGGTCTCCAAATAGCCGCACTACTTCGCTGATCCGGGCCTTCCGCGCGAACAAGATAATCGTCCTGCCCTACGAAGCCGCTCGCGGCGAAGTAGGGTCCTCGTCCGCCCGACGTAGCCAGGAGGTTCGCTTCGCGGACCGACGGCGAAGTCGGGACACAAGATAAAGCGAGGTGCCTCTCCGGCGCCGCATGAATCGTCCTCGTCCTCGCCTGCCCGACGTAGCCTTGGCGAAGTTGGGTCCTCAGTGAGGAACGCGAAGCGTGACGAACGGTCCTCGTGTGCCAAGCCGTAGTCCCGACCTCGAAGAGAGTCGGGAGACGAAGGCTGGTCCTCGGCAGTTCTGGTGGGCCGGGCTGTCCCCTGTACCAGAGTTCGTCAGCCGACGGACACGGTACAGGGCAAGCCCAGCACGGCCGAACCAGCAGCTTCCGGTACTCGCGATGAGGCCTGTCCTCCGAAGCTTCCGCGAAGGAGGAACAGCGCCGCCTGCCCCGCACTGTGCTTTGCTCTGGTGCGGGGCGAGCCACCTACTGCGGCCACCGCAATGTGGCAGGCAGCAAGTTCCAACTGCGTGCAGTTTCGTAGTGACACCAACGGCACAAGTTCCTACCATTCCCTACTTGGACATTGGATATTCCTTGTTGGATATTGGATACTGAAGGGGGCGAGGCAGCCGATTCTCCTGCAACTTGATTACAGTGAGACATTAAGGATGGCGCATTATGATACCACGCTACACCGGCAGTGAAATGGGGGCCATCTGGTCGGACGAAAACAAGTATGCCGTCTGGCTCAAGATTGAAATACTTGCGTGCGAAGCAATGCATAAGCAGGGCCTCGTACCCGCCGCCGACCTGGCCCGCATCAAGAGACGGGCCCGCTTCAACGTTGCTCGGATCGATAAGCTCGAGCTCAAGGTGCGCCACGACGTTATCGCGTTTCTGTCAAATGTCGCCGAATATGTCGGCCCGTCCTC
>SPBP01000187.1 GCA_004525935.1 Lentisphaerales bacterium
CTTCGCCCAATCTATCCTTCATGTACTTCATGCGCTTCATGGTGAAAGAACTGGAGAATCCAAGACCATCTTCACGGTTCACCGGAGAGCCAGACCCGTCCTCAGGGAAGCAACTGTTCCAGGCCCACGATGTTCACGATCAGCGTGCGAAGTCCGCGCCTGAGTACCGAGTAGCTGAAGTGTCGAGTTGCCAGCATGTAGTTCCGCTTCACCATACTATCCCGCGCGGTTTTGTCCGCCAGCAGGCGACGCACATCCTCAACTGTCTCGGACGTGACAATTCCTTCCATGTTCACGCACCTGAACCCCTTGGGTTCAATGTCCCGAACCCATATGCTGTAGCGATTTACCAGGACCGGCTTCTTGAAGTAAAACGCCTCCAACAGTGCGTTACCAAATCCCTCGTACAGACTGGGATAGGTTATGAAGTCGGCACAACGATACACGTCCCACAGGCTGGGTCGGCTTCTCCGGTCTTCCTCCGTGTCTTTACTGTTGGGAATCCTTGTCACGACGAGGCGCATGTCCACCTTCGCGTCCCGCGCCATATCCTGCAAAGCGTGAACATATGACCCCCCTTCATCCCCACTCTCATGGCTCACAATCAGCTTGCATCGCTGATCCTTCAGCCTTGAGAGAATCGCAATCGCGTGCTCGATTCCCTTCCTCGGTACAACGCGCGTCGGCTGAAGAAACAGAAGGTCTCCCTCGCTCAGTCCCATTTCTCTGCGAATCTCTTCGAGCGGTCGTTCCGGCGAGCCCGGGGGGCGCTCGAATTCGAGCACGTTCGGCACCACTATGGATGACAGCCCTTTCCGCCATGCAAGCTCGTCCTGTGCCGCCGAATTGATTACCACATGCTGTATTCCCTGGAGGCTGGGAGGAAACGCCATGTCCAGATAGTCCCGCGCCGCGTTGACGAGGAAACGGGTGCGCTCCCAGTAGAAGTCGTGATGATGCGCAATTGCCTGCATTCCCGTTTCCGCCAGGAACTCCGTTAGCGCGACAGCCAGCGGAATATGCATCGGTATCGCCAGACAGTTCTCCGCCACAACGATCTCAATATCGAACTTGCTGACGAATTCGTATATCCTTGGCTTTATGGCGCTGGCCAACTTCGCCACGGCTTCCGTGGTCGACCGCTTCCTCCTGACCTTGCCCCATACCCCTTTATTGATTTCGACGTTGGCGGGGTGTTCGAAAAAGGCCTCGGGCACAAGCATGCTCTTTTCGGCATCTCGGTCAAGCTGACCCGCGAACCAGAACACCTTGTTGCCGGTCTCCTCTAGCAGAGACGCCCATTTTTCGCTTTCGAGCGATACTCCGTCGGTTCCGGCGAACCGTGTCGATATGAATCCTATGTTTGCCATGTCCCCTCTCCCCCTCCTCGTGCCGGGCTACCCGGCACTCCCCGTGTGTGAGTATGTGAGTGTGTGGGTATGTGAGTCTTTCCAATTCTCAGAGTTCCGTGTTCAGCGTGGTCCTGAGTCATAATCGTCCTCGTCCTCAGTGAGCGAAGCGAACGGTCCTCGTCCTCGGTAATTGATAATTGAATATTGGGTGTTGGATATTGGATATTCAAGCAGTTCTTTGCGCCCTTCGCGCCCTTCTGTAATGAGTCTTTCGTAGTCCTGGCTGCCCTCCGTAGCCTTGGCAAAGGAGGGACACCATATTCTACATTCGAGGACGAGGACGATTCATACTCCCATACCCACACACTCACACACAGGCAGTTCCCCATCCTCTATCCTCTATCATCTATCTTCCATCAGTTACTCCCATACCCACACACTCACACACAGTCAGTTCCCACTCACGACACCTGCGTAAGCCGGTGAAACTCTATCTCTTCCGAAGCCAGCGCCATCGCCACAACAGGCAGTCCCGTGGTCTGAGTCAACAGACTCCTGTAGTACTCACTGTAGCTTTCAAGCGATTCCTCGTCTTCAGGTGCACGCATGCCCATGAATACCATGTCCGCATCCTTTGAGGACTCCTTGATGGTGGCAAACGCATCACCCGGCTTCCCCACAAGCACCTCAGATTCCGCGGCGAGCCGCTGGGCTCCAATAATCCGTTCCAGCCTCTTTCTCCCCTCCTCGACGTCTGCCTCCGACTCCACGATCGTCTTCAGGACCAGTCTTGCATCGGACCATTCCTCATCGCGGGTCAGCAGGTAGGCCAGAGTAAGTACAAACCCGACGTTTCTCGGGTCCCCTCTGATCCATGCGTCGATCCTCTCCTTCTTGGGAGGGGAAGCTTCTGTTACATTGTCGGGCTCGCGTACGAGTAGCAGATTCTGCCCCATCCGGCAGATCATCCTGATTAACCGCGCGAAGCCCACGAAGTTCTCCTCCTTCTCCGTCCACCCCAGTAGAATCGTGTTCGGCGTAATCGGGCCGAAGCCGTATGCCCTGATAAGAGCTTCCGCACCGCCGACAATATCATCTGACGGAAGAACCTTGACCAGCGCAGACACGCCCCTCTTCGCAAGGTAGTCACTGATCGATTTCTCCGCTGCTGTCACGCGCTCAGAGGACCATGTTTCCACGGGGATTACGGTGGCTACCGTCAGACAACTCTCGCCCTGGGCCATGGCATGGGCGAACTCGATCAGGTGCAACCTGGCCATCGGCGATCCGCTCAGGGCAAGAATGTTGGGTTTCCATGTGCGTTCGTCCGGTTTCTTCTTCGCCAGACCCCTGATTGCATACCTTGCGATCAGCATGAGTATCCCGTAGCGCATGTCACCCCACTGCACATTGAGACTTCTCCGTTTCATCACGTAGTAAACAGCTCCTATGACGAAGACGGCCACGAACGTTGCACCTGCGCTGATCATCAGCATCGCCGAGAAACAGGCGAATGCGCCAAGCAGGCTGACTGCCGCAGGAATCCGGAATTTCGGACGCCAGGATGGACTGCCTATCAATTTCTCGAGCCCGGCCGACACGTTCAGTAGACCGTACGAAGTCAGAAAGAACATCGTAAGAACCGGCGCAATTGTATTCAGATCACCCAGCAAAATAGCCGTAAGCGCGACAACACAGGACAGAGCCGTCGCAATATGGGGATCATTCGTGCGCCCGAATCCCTTGCCCAGGAAACGGGGAAGAACGCCATCTTTCGCAAGTGCCTGCAACGTGCGTGGCGCACCAAGCAGCGAGCCCATCGCGCTTGAAAGCGTGGCAGCCCATACACCCAGCAGTATCAGCACTCCCCACTTGGCAACCCTTCTCATTATCAGGGCATCCGTCAGCAACACACCTTGATCAGGTACAACCCTCGAAAGAAACACGGGGATCGCCATGTAGACCGCAAACCCCGTCAATACCGCAGCAACTGTGCCGAGTGGCAGCGACCGGGCCGGATTCTTCAGGTCCCCGGACATGGCAATCCCGGCTTCTATGCCTGTTACCGCGGGGAAGAATACGGCAAACACCACCCAGAACATCTCGCGTGGCGGCAGGGCCGTTACAGCATCGGACACCGGCGCTATTTCCTTCCCGCCCATGAAGAAGGAGACAAGAGACGCGACAATCAACACCATGATCACAAACTGGGTCTTCATCGCCAGATCTGCCGAGATAAACGCGATGATCATCAAGATCAGCAAGGTTCCGACTGCAACCATTCTAGGCGACAACCCCGGCAGCACATCGACCACCGCCTCTGAGAACCCGGACACGTAGAACGCTATGCCGAGCGCCTGCGCAAAGAAAAGAGGCAGCCCTATCGCGGCACCGGGCTCCAGACCGAGCGATCTGGAAATGATGTAATATGCTCCACCTCCGCCAACCTTCATGTTAGTGGCAAGAGCGGAGAGAGAGAGCCCGGTCAAGAACGTAATGGACGTAGCCAGGCTGACAATGATCAGCGTCCGGGCAAGTCCAACGTTGCCCAGCACCCAGCCGAACCGAAGGTACATGACCACACCAAGTATCGTGAGGATACTCGGTGTGAAGACACCCTTGAACGTACCGAAGCCGTAGCCCTGCCCGGTACCTTCACCTGCCGATTCTCGCTCGGCTGCGTTTCCCGGTTTCTTCTCAGCCATTGTCTTACTCCCAAAACCCCTGCATTGTAGAACCGTCACACAGAGAGTTGAGAGGAACTCCTATGTCCGGGATGGCTCACGGGTAAAGACGCCGTGTGAATACTCCAGCGCATCCGCATCGTTTGTGATCTGGGCTTGTTGCAGCCAGCGTGTCCAGACGACATCCAGCTCTTCGTCGGAGAGCGTTTTAAGGTCGAGGTCTTCCTCGCTCAGAAATTCGTCGCGCAGTGGATTCACGGCAGTCCTCCGGGCACGACGCAGGGAAGCGTGTTTTCTGCGCATGAAACCAACTTCTTATGCGCGGCGCCGAGGGGGAGTCCGGCGCTCTGCTCCGCAATGCCGGGCCATGCCCGAGCCCAATCCTCGGAAGCCGAGGCATAAAGATTCAGTCGGGCTTCATTTGCATGAATCAACATCCGGCGTTCTGAATCCAGCGCCGCTTCCAACGAGTCGACTCCTCCGGATATGGCCTTCAGGGCCGGCCTGCGATCGCAGAGTGAGGCGATGCGATTGGGATGTTCTGCCGCAAGTGCCGTGAGATCACGGGCGCTTCGTGAGTATAGGATTCGATCGTCGGGTTCGATCAAGAGACGGGCCAGTTCACCGATCACCGCCTGCCCGCCGGCGAGTATCGCACGTACGCGTCCGGCATTGAACCGCTTTGTCAATCTCAAGTATATGTTCATCCGTTTCGCGCCCTCTCCGCCTAGAACCACGTTGTATATTAATAGTCCGAATCATCCGGAAAAGCACGCGCTTTCATGATTCCCTGCCGTTTGCAGCAGGCCCGTCTTTCGGCAACTTGATTCTTTTGCCCTTACTCGGGCCTCTGCGTTCCTCTCGAGCTTCGACCTTGGCGAACAACACTCTCCGCCATCCCATCGAAGTTTTCAGGTCTACATTTACAAGTCGTGTGCTCATGCACACACTCTACCACTACCATCACCACGCACAACTTACACCTTGTTTCGCGTAGCGACACTTCCTAGCAGACTGTCGGACTTTGGCCTTTCGCCAAAGTCCGACAGTCTGCTAGAGTCCTTTCTTCGTGCATTATGGACAGCGCCACAGTACCTTTCGATATGCCTGAAACGCTCCAGCTTGATCACCGGGAGTTCGCGATGCTCTCTGCTGAATTGATGACCAACACCGACGGGCTCCGCTTCCGTGCGCATGGCCACAGCATGAGCCCCTCCCTCCGCAACGGGGACATTCTGGTAATAAAGAAGATCCCGGTGGGCAGC
>SPBP01000456.1 GCA_004525935.1 Lentisphaerales bacterium
CCTTACGGAGACAAACATCTACGCACCAGAAAAAGAGGCGAACGGCCTTCAGTATCGTCGTCTTTCCCGAGCTATTTGTGCCAACAAGCAACGTCAGGCGATCGAAATCAATGCGGAAATCACGGAAGCGCTTGAATCGCTGAATCCGAAGCGACTTAAGTCCGCCTTTCGTCCAATCGACTTTGGGTTTTCCCTCGTTCCTAGGGGCGAGGTGAAAGAGCTCAAGCTGAGCGTTTGTGTGATTTGACATTGATTTCTCCGTGTATCATTGAAGCCCAACCGATTGCGTTCAAGGGCGCGATTTATAGCGTCCCTTGGAACGCTTGGTTAGGGCGTCGCTTACTACGACGCGAAGTCCATTCGACTCTGCATAAGCATACGTCCAGTCAATCAGTTCGTCGAACTCCCGTTTTCTTATCCACTTCACTTCATGACTGCAGAACAGCACGCTACCGCCTTTGCCGTCATGATTGATATCTGGGCAGATGATCAAAGGCACGTTTGCGCGGCTCTTGGGCCCAAGGCCACCAATATAGAGATAGCTTGCCGTGGGTCCGGCAGTAGCGACCGTGGGTGCGTTTCTCGCGTCTCTGTCGCCCGGGCAGATGAACAAGAGGGGCGAGATATCATTCGAACTCAAGCCCGTGAGGGCCATCGGATAGAGATCAGAACCGTTTGTGCTGCAGTGCGCGGCCAGAGCGAGAGCGAACTGATGAAGATGGCTCTGACAGGAAGTCCGTACAGCGAGGTGTCTTGCGCGGGCCATCGTGGGGATCACAGCCGCGAGCACAACGAGTGCAATGGCACCTGCGATCAGCACATCAACCCATGGACGGCAGCGCAATTTGCTGAACCAATATGCCACGCCAACGACCAAGCCCAGACAACCAACTAACACAAGAGCAGATGGTCTGGCAGGAGACGGCATGCATGCTGCAGCGCCGACGAAGATCACCCATGTCAGCACCAGGCTCCTCTTCATCATTTTTTCCCTAACGTCCGAAATCAGCCGCAAGATGGCCCGCGCTCGCGCGGGTCATCTTGTAGGCTGGATTTCCTGGTTGGGCATCCCTTATGCGTACTCGAACACGGGAGTCTCGATGGTCTTGGCAGGCTTCTTTCTGCTCTTGATCAGCGACTGGATGTGCTCCACGGTCTCAGGAGCAAAGAACTGCTCGCCTGTTTCGCGACATACTCGTGCGGGCACATGTTGGATCAGGTAGAATCTACCGCCATGCTCCAGCGTGTACGTTACCTCAGTCTGGATCATTGTTTCTTTCATACTGTCACCTCATCAATCTGTCTTCCGGATTCTAAGGTTGGTCCAGAGATCCGGATCAGGTTCATACACCGTGACGATTTTGATCAGCGGCCGGCTTGGATAACTGCACTGCACGTGAAGTGGCCGATTCCCGCTTGTGAAGCCGAGGATTAGGCAAGTTGGTCCATACTTATCCTCGGGATAGTCCTCAATTACCTCACTTTGGTTCGATATCGCCTCTTCCAGTTCGCTCACGCTGATGGTGCGCAAGATCGTCTGATCGACAGCGTGCTTCGAATATTCGTACTGCCGCGCCGCGATCTTGTCTCGGATGTCATCAAGCAGTGCCATACGGATACAATACTCGATTCGTCATCTGCGGTCAATCTGTCCATGCCCAACGCTACGCATCAGACGCTTCGGAAGCCGCGCTTTGCGCGGATTTCGAAGTCGCCTCTGCATGCGATTGTTGGGTGATTCCTTTCTGATCTCTAAGCAGGAGAAGCAATCCTAAGACCAGGAGTAGTGGGCCTGCTGGGAATGTGATGTCCAGTCTGGCGACAGTTGGCTGCAGAACGTCTGGATACTTCTCTTTGACCGTTTCGACTTCTTCACACAAGGCCTCGAATCTGGGACGAAGCTCTTCAGGCACCTGATTGTATCTCATCCCGACAAGCCTGCTGCGAAGATCCGTATGACCGACCACCCAGCCGGCTACGGATAGAGCAAAGAACACTGCGAGTATGACGTACGCCACTCGTTTGAATCGGATGCAGGCGAGGGTCATGAGGACAAGGCCAAGGATGTATAGCCCTAGCTCAAGATACTGCAGCGATCTATAGACGTACCACATCATCTTCCTTTCACCATCGCGGTAGGAACGCCCGTTTCCGGGCGCCCCCCGCACAGATCCCGGCGTGCAGTTTTCCCGCACCGGGCTCCTCGCTTTGAACTTTCGCTACTTCCGCACAAGTGCGGATCAAGCATACGAGAA
>SPBP01000068.1 GCA_004525935.1 Lentisphaerales bacterium
CCAGCAATTCCCTCTACCCACAGATTCTGCGGAGGACCCAATATTCAAAGGGTCTACAGACCCAGATCGTAATCGTCCTCGTCCTCAGTGAGCGGAGCGAACGGTCCTGGTCCTCGATCTTTCACGGGTCGAACTTCCCGCGACGCCGGACGGCAGCCCCGCCCCACTCGAACTGCCGAGGACGAGCAAGAGAGAGCCGGTCAGAATTCCGAAATGTTGCGGAAACGGGACAGGTCTTCAAGGCCCACCAGGGATCGGATTGACACGACGGTTCCTGCTTCATGAATTGCTGCCACCGGATTAAGCCCGCCCACGACAACCATGCCGGCCCGTCCTTCTGCGACTGGAATGTCCAGTAGCGGTTGCCCCGGGTTTCCGACCGCCAGGATCCCTGAGAGCTGGTGCTCCTCCATCTGCTGCTGCACCCGGAGTACGTCCGCCGCCGCAACTGCGGGAATTTCCCTGAAGCTCGCTCCGATAAGGCCGGTTCCAGTCCGGGCGCACTCGCGGACACTGGTCATGCCCGCCTGGATGAACACCTCCAGTGGATCTATGGTTGTCCCTCGGTACTCCATCAACTCTACAAACCGGATCGGTTTACGATCGCGCATTTCAAGTAACCCGCCAAACCTGGAGATTACGGGAATGCTTTCATGCATCATCATTCCGTTTACGGTTACGCTGCACACAGTCCCAAGGGCCACCTGACCGTGCGGTACCACGTGACCGCCAAGATGTTCCGAAGCATTGGCCACGGCAAGTCGTGTGCCCATGCCAAGCCCTGCCGCGAAGATGGGCCTCATTTCCGATAGCGCGCGCCCCAGGAGATGCTCGCCGATCAGCGCGATGTTGGCAATAATCGTGCCCTCCGTATTCCTGGCAGAGAACGTCATCCGGTATCCGAGGGAATCGACTTTCGCGGCGACGAACCCGACCTTCTCCAAGACGTTCGCATGTGCCGCTTCGCGTCTTCCGCTATCAGTCAGCTTCCTGCCGCGGCGTCGGCTTGTCAGTTGAGTGAGACCAGCACGATCAAGCTGAAGAAGATGATATCGAACCGTTCTTGGCTTCACGCCGATTCCCACAGCAAGCAGTTTCTGTCTCACTCTTGCCGCGCCGGCCGAACCCTCAATATCGTTCAACACCTTTAATATCGCGGTTCTGATTCTGCTTTCCCGGATATCCATAGCTTTTCTCCCGTCGACTGGACCTGCTGCCATTGCCTCAAATGCAGAACGGCGCCCGGAACGACCCCTTGCCCAATACGGCAAAGATTGTGGCAATAGTACGGCATGATTGCCGTATAGGCCAAGATAAATCTGAACATTAACTGCAAAACCCTTGAACACTAGGGGGTAAGGATGTAATATAACGGCTAAAGATAACCTTATGTTGTCTGGTTCGATGGTGGGGATAAGCGGTAATAGCGGAGGATTCCACGAAAGGGGAATGGCAATGGATATGATTGAAGAGGTACTGAAGTCGGTTGAGAAACGCAATCCGGGTGAGGTGGAATTTCTGCAGGCAGTGCAGGAAGTGGTTGAATCGGTACGCCCGGTGATTGAGAGGAACAAGGCGTATCGCGACGCGCGTATTCTCGACAGGATAGTGGAGCCGGAACGCACCGTGATGTTCCGCGTGCCGTGGGTGGACGACAAGGGTGTGGTCCAGGTGAACCGGGGCTTCCGCGTTCAGTTCAACAGCGCACTCGGACCGTACAAAGGCGGCCTGCGTTTCCATCCGACGGTTTACCTGGGGATAATCAAGTTCCTCGGTTTCGAACAGATCTTCAAGAATTCACTCACCGGTCTTCCGATGGGTGGTGGCAAGGGCGGTTCGGACTTCGACCCGAAGGGAAAGTCTGACGGCGAAGTCATGCGGTTCTGCCAGAGCTTCATGACAGAGCTACAGCGCCATATCGGTGGCGACACAGACGTACCTGCCGGCGACATCGGAGTCGGCGGTCGCGAGATCGGGTTCATGTTTGGTCAATACAAGAGGCTGCGCAACGAGTTCGTAGGTGTGTTGACCGGCAAAGGACTGGCGTGGGGCGGGAGTCTTGTTAGAACCGAGGCAACCGGCTATGGCCTGACATACATCGTCGAGGAGATGCTCAAGGACAAGGGCGATTCAATTGAAGGCAAGACGGTTGTCATGTCGGGCTCCGGCAACGTTGCGACCTACGCAGTTGAGAAGGTACATCAGCTGGGCGGCAAAGTTGTAACGGTGAGCGACTCGAACGGCTGGATCCACGATCCGAGCGGCATCAAGGTCGACCTGGTCAAGGAGATCAAGGAAGTCAAACGCGGCCGTATCAAGGACTATGCCGCGCAGGTCAAGTCGGCCAAGTATACCGAGGCAGGATCGGGCACGAAAGTATGGAGCGTGCCGTGCGATATCGCCATGCCGAACGCGACCCAGAACGAACTCGACGGCGATGATGCCGCCACATTGATCAAGAACGGCCTAAAAGCGGCCGGCGAAGGCGCCAACATGCCATGCACGCCGGAAGCGGTTGATGCATTCATCAAGGCCAAGGTAATGTTCTCGCCTGCAAAGGCGGCCAATGCGGGCGGTGTTGCAACGAGCGGCCTGGAGATGAGCCAGAACAGCATGAGGTTGAGTTGGACGTTCGAAGAGACGAACGCGAAACTGCAGCGCATCATGCAGAACATCCATACGCAGTGCAAACAGTCTGCAGAAGAATACGGATGCCCTGGCAACTTCGTGGTTGGCGCAAACATCGGCGGGTTCGTGAAGGTTGCCGATGCGATGCTGGCCCAGGGAATTGTGTAGCAGGAAGCAAGAGATGCAAGCGCTTGGCCGGGGCGACTCAACGGAGTCGTCCCGGCTTCTTTTCGGCGCAAACCAGGGCGAGCATGAATCGTCGTCGTCCTCGAGTTTTGACTGGTCGCGCTTCCTGACAGGAGCGCATCCGCGTGGGCGGGTGGTACCGGGAAACGCTTGCGACGAGGCCGGGCCGGGACAGCCCGGCCCACTTGAACTCCCGAGGACCGTTCGTCGCGCTTCGCGCACCTCACTGAGGACCCGACTTCGCCGAAGGCTACGTCGCGCAGGCGAGGACGATTACGACAGGGCGGCTTTCCCGCTCACACACATGGCATGTTGATAGTCTATTGCTCCCCAGCGGTGCTCAATAAGCGCCAGTTTCTCCCGAGGTCACTTGATGTCGGCGTGATACTCATGGAGGGACTTCATGACGGGGAGGCCTTTCCTGCGTGCGGCGATACCTTTGGCGGCAGCGGATGCCGCGGCAAGCGTGGTAATGTAGGGGATCCTGTACTTGATGGCAGCCTTGCGAATATAGGAATCGTCCTGCTGACCTTTTCTCCCAACGGGCGTGTTGACCACCAGTTGAATCTCGCCGTTGGTGACGCCGTCGGCAACATTGGGTCTGCCCTCATGCAGTTTCAGAATGAGTTCGGACTTGATGCCGTTCTTCTCGAGGAACACCCGGGTTCCCTCGGTCGCCTTCAACTGGAAACCCAACCCGGCAAACTGTTTTGCCACTTCAACAAGCGGTTTCCGGTCCTTTTCCGCCACGCTGAACAGCACACATCCTTCAGTAGGCAATGTCTGCTTTGCGGCTTCTTCAGCCTTGTAGAAGGCCATGCCGAAAGAATCGGCGATGCCGAGCACCTCACCCGTAGATCGCATTTCTGGACCGAGCACCGGATCAACTTCCGGGAACATGGTGAACGGGAACACTGACTCCTTCACTCCGAAATGCGGAATAGGTTTCAGCTCCAGTTTCATGTCCTTGAGTTTCTTGCCCAGCATGAGCTTCACGGCAATGGGCGCCATGGATATGTTACACACCTTCGATACCAGCGGAACGGTTCGAGATGCGCGCGGATTTGCCTCGAGCACGTAAACGATATCTTTGGCAATGGCATACTGCATGTTCATCAATCCGACAACGCCCAGTTCCTTCGCGATTCGGCTTGTATAGTCTCGTATAGTCTTGATGTGTGTTTCGGATATGGTCACGGGTGGAATCACGCAGGCAGAAACTCCGGAATGCACACCCGCCAGCTCGATGTGCTCCATCACGGCTGGGACGAACGTGTCCGTACCGTCCGATATCGCGTCGGCCTCGGCCTCTATGGCCTCCTCGAGGAACCTGTCGATGAGGATCGGTCGATCCGGTGTGATCTCCACGGCGGCCGCCACGTATTTCCGCAGCATATCCTCGTCATGGACCACCTCCATGCCGCGTCCACCCAGGACGTATGAAGGTCTGACCATCAGCGGATAGCCAATCTGCTTGGCAACGGCAAGCGCCTGGTCGAGGTTACTGGCCATCCCTGATTCAGCCATGGGAATGCCGAGTCGCTCCATCAGCTGCCTGAACCGGTCCCGGTCTTCGGCCAGGTCAATGGTATCGGTGCTGGTGCCGAGAATCTTGACGCCGGCATCCTCGAGTTCCTTTGCGATGTTCAACGGGGTCTGGCCGCCGAACTGTACGATGATCCCCTCTGGCTTCTCCTTCTGGTAGATGCTCAGAACGTCTTCAACGGTGAGCGGTTCGAAGTAAAGCTTGTCCGAGGTGTCGTAGTCCGTCGATACGGTCTCCGGGTTGCAGTTGACCATGATGGTCTCCCATCCTTCATCGCGCAGCGTGAAGGCGGTATGGACGCAACAGTAGTCGAATTCTATGCCCTGGCCTATGCGATTCGGTCCTCCCCCGAGCACCATGATCTTCCGCTTGTTGCTGCTCGTGGTCTTGTCCGGCGCGTTATATGTCGAGAAATAGTATGCAGCATTCTCGACGCCGCTGACCGGCACCGGCTCCCACGCCTGGGCCATTCCAATGGCAATGCGTTGTTCCCGGATCTTCTTCTCCGGTACGCCAAGCAGTTTTGCCAGGTAGCGATCGGCGAAGCCGTCCTTCTTGGCGCGTTTCAGCAGATCATCAGGTAGATCCCGTCCCTTGCATTGAAGCACCTCTTCTTCCAGCTCGACGAGTTCCTTCATCTGGCGGATGAACCACGGCTTGATATACGTTTTCTTATACAGCTCTTCAATGTCCGCGCCTTTGCGCAGGGCTTCGTACATGATGAACTGTCGTTCACTTGACGGCTCGTTCAGCATCTCCATCAATTCGGGCAACGTGCGCTTGTTGAAATCCTTAAGGAAACCCAGTCCATAACGGCCGTTTTCAAGCGAACGGATTGCCTTCTGGAGCGCTTCCTTGTAGTTCTTGCCGATGCTCATTGCTTCGCCTACGGCGCGCATCTGGGTGCCGAGCCGGTCCTGGGCATCCCGGAATTTCTCGAACGCCCAGCGCGCGAACTTGACAACAACATAGTCGCCGGACGGCGTATACTTCTCGAGCGTTCCATCGCGCCAGTATGGAATTTCATCGAGCGTGAGTCCACCGGCAAGCTTTGCAGACACCAGGGCGATGGGGAACCCCGTTGCCTTCGAGGCAAGCGCGGAAGAGCGGGATGTGCGCGGATTGATTTCAATCACGACAACACGGCCGGTTTTGGGGTCATGTGCGAACTGAACATTTGTCCCCCCTATAACCCGTATGGCCTCAACAATCTTGTATGAGTATTCCTGAAGCTTCTTCTGCAGTTTCGGATCTATCGTCAACATAGGCGCTGTGCAGAATGAATCGCCGGTATGAACCCCCATCGCGTCGACGTTCTCGATGAAACAAACGGTAATCATCTGGTTCTTCGAATCGCGGACAACTTCGAGCTCAAGCTCTTCCCAGCCGAGTACGGATTCTTCGATCAGTATCTGGCCGATCATGCTGGCGGCAATGCCGCGACTTGCCACAACGCGGAGCTCTTCGACGTTGTAGACGAGTCCGCCACCGGTGCCACCCATGGTGTAAGCCGGCCGCACAACGACCGGGTAGCCAAGTTCGGCGGCGATCTTCTCCGCATCTTCCACGGTGTAGACCGCCGTGCTCTTCGGCATGTCAATGCCGAGACTGTCCATGGTCTTCTTGAATGCGATTCGATCTTCGCCGCGCTCGATCGCGTCGATTTCAACGCCGATAACCTTCACCCCGTACTTCTCAAGAACACCGGCCTTTGCCAGTTCTGAGCTGAGGTTCAGGGCGGATTGTCCGCCAAGGTTGGGGAGAAGCGCGTCCGGTCGCTCCTTCTCAATGATCCGGGTCATGTATTCCAGGGTAAGCGGCTCGATGTAGGTGATGTCGGCCATGCCCGGATCCGTCATGATGGTGGCCGGATTGGAATTGACGAGAACGATCTGGAAGCCGAGCCCGCGCAGTGCCTTGCACGCCTGGGTTCCCGAGTAATCGAATTCGCAGGCCTGTCCGATTACTATCGGACCCGACCCGATTATCATCACCTTCTTGATATCGCTATTCCTCGGCATGTTAGCTGCCTCCACGCATTTTAGTTGGTGTTAGCTTTCGTTGATACCCGATCCGCCCCTTTTCGCCACGACCTCAATCCCGTGCTTGCCAAGATGCTCCTTGACCTGCCCAATTGTGAGTATTCCGAAATGAAACACCGATGCGCCCAGAACCGCCTGCGCATGGCCTTCGGTCACGGCCTCAAGAAAGTGGTTGAGTGTTCCGGCGCCGCCGCTTGCAATCACGGGCAATCCAGTTGCATCCGCAATGGCCCTGGTAAGATGCAGGTCGAATCCTGCCTTTGTGCCGTCCGTTGCCTTGCTGGTGGGGAGTATCTGCCCGACTCCAAGCCCGGCCATCTCTTTTGCAAATTCCACTGCGTCTTTGCCGGTGGCGGTTCTGCCGCCATCAATAAAGACCTCGCGACTGGAGGGGCAGGCATCGTTCGCGTCGGCATCTATGGCTATGACTATCGTACTTGCGCCGAACTCGCCGACAGCCTGCTTGACCATCGCCGAATCACGAAACGCCGCGCTGGAAATGGAGACGTGGCTGGCACCCGACTTCAAAGCTGATTCGATGTCTGAGCATGACTTTATGCCGCCGCCAACGGTCAAGGGAACACTCACGGCATCGGCAACGTTTTTGAGCACATCGAACATGGTCCGACGGTTTTCGACGGTGGCGGTTATGTCCAGAAACGCGATTTCGTCCGCGCCCCCGGCCGAATAGGCGCGTGCCGCCTGAACCGGATCGGCGGCGTCCTTAAGATCCACGAAGTGCACGCCCTTAACGACGCGGCCGTCCTTCATATCCAGACATGGTATTACTCGAACTACGCTCATCATCTTCTCCTTCTCAGGCTGGAGATTCTATCAAGAGCCCTGCCCGTCCATGTATGTGAGTATGTGGGTGTGTGAGTTCTTCTGGCACTTCGTATTTGGCCCCATCTTGTCCTGGTTGTCTGAAGAACCCCACTGGTCCGCATTGGCGGTCATAGCGAATCCCGATCTTCTGTCGAAACTTTCAAATACGTACCCACACACTCACACTCACACACACTCCCACACATCTTGTCCCGTCACGTCACGAACAGGCTTTTGCTTGAGAACACCGGGTTGCTGGTCAGGTTCACGCCCAGTTTCCTTAATCCGGCCTCATCTCCGGGGGTGGGCATATGGGTCATGTGCATCTCACAACCGCGCAGTTCCTTGAGGTTTTCCACCGCAAGCTTGGCAGCAGGATTAGCTGTTGCGCTGATACTCAGCGCGATCAAGGTTTCGTCCAGGTTCAGGCTCAGCTTGTCCGTGTTGAGAATCTCTCGTTTCATGCTGCCGATCGACTCGACGATATTCGGCGGAAGCAGGTGCATGGCGTCCGGCAAGGAGGCAAGCTGTTTAATCGCGTTCAGGATCACGCTGGAGGCAGCGTGCATGAGTGGCGAGTTCTTGCCTGTAACAACGGCATCGTCTCTCAGCCTGATTGCCGCACCGCAGAACACGCCTTCATTTCCTTTGCCCTTCGCTTCCGCTTCTTCCGCGGCCAGTCGGGCGGGCTGAACTATCTTCCTGTCGTCCGGGCGTACACCCAGCTTCGCCATGAGCCGTTCGGTCCGTTCCACGGTATCCTTGTCGGCCAGGCCAAGGGCATACTCGCAGTTGTATCTGAAATAGCGCCGGATGACCTCCTGCGTGGCTGCTTCACGCACGGCCTCATCATCCACGATCGCGAAGCCGGCCCGGTTGACGCCCATATCGGTCGGTGACTGGTACACCGCGTCGGGGCCCATGATCTTTTCGATCAGCCTCTTGAGAACCGGGAAGACTTCCACGTCGCGATTGTAGTTTACGGCGGTCTTGCCGAAGGCCTGCAGATGGAACGGATCGACCAGGTTAAAGTCCGCGAGGTCCGCGGTTGCCGCCTCGTATGCAACATTGACGGGATGGTCGACCGGCAGATTCCAGATAGGGAATGTCTCGAACTTGGCATAGCCCGACGGCGTACCGCGTTGGTGGTCGTGGTAGATCTGGGAAAGGCATGTCGCCATTTTCCCGCTGCCGGGGCCCGGCGCCGTAACGACAACGATAGGGTGCCTGGTTTCGATGTAAGAGTTCGCGCCGTATCCTTCGGAACTTGCGATAACGTCCACGTTAGCCGGGTACCCCGCGATTGCGCGATGGGTGAAGACCTTGATGTTCCTGCGCTCGAGCCGACTCATGAATTGCTTTACTGCCGGCTGATCGTCATAACGGGTAATGACCACTGCGCAGGCATCGAGGTCCCAGGCCCGCAGATCGTCGATCAACTTCAGGGCGTCGGCATCATAGGTAATTCCGAAATCGGCCCGGATCTTCTTACGTTCAATATCGCCGGCGTGGATGCAGAGGATAATGTCCGTCTTGTCCTGCAACCTCTGGAGTAGCCGCATTTTAACGTTGGGGTCAAAACCTGGGAGAATACGGGCGGCATGGTAGTCGAAGACAATCTTCCCGCCGAACTCCAGGTAGAGCTTGTTGCCGAATCTGCCGGCACGCTCAATGATGTATTCGGATTGTTCCTGCAGGTACTTCTCGTTGTCGAATCCGACCCTGTTCACGGTTCCTTCATGCCTGACGGCGGGCCCTGCAAAATTTTGGAGAGTTAACAGCAAGGGAGCTCGCGAGTAAATGACAAAATTGTGTTTCGGGAAGAAAACAGTTCACACATCCTTGTAACGTGTTTCCGAGGTCAGCGAAGAGGGACGGGCGAGGCCCTGCAGAGCTGGGGCATAGAATAATACATGCAACCGCCGGAGGCGGATCCACCTCCGGCGGGAACCTTGAACACGCCTCACTTCGACCAGGCCGAGATGCCGATAATCGATGTGCCCGAACCCGGGCCACCGGGCCCCATGTCCGGCGGGGCAGGCACTATCCGCTTAAAGACGATAATGTCAGAATTGCCGCCCTTCTTGATATTGCCGCCCACAATAAGCTGGCCGATCATCGTGCCATTAGCCGTCTGATCATAATTGCCGGTCTTGACATAGATCAGGCCCTCGATTGTGCCGCTGGACGTGTTCTGGATGCTGCCGTCCCGGCTTACCAGCGAGAATGCCGTGTCCCCGGCATTCACGTCCACTGCCCCGCTGATATGAATGTCACCGGTCGCAATGATCGTGCCGTTAATGACAGCGTAACTGGAGATCTGCACATTACCGTTGACCCACACTATGCCACCGTTCGGCGTGTATGAGCTGGATGTCGTCCAGCCGTTCTTCACCTCGCCGTGTGCAAGCGCCCAGTTATAGTAGGGCGTAAGGTCAATATCCGGGATCGTCACAAGCGGCACCGGCTCCTCCGTTGCGTCTCCCGCAATCGTCACATTGTCGGGATTGTAATCAAGCTCGGGAGCCGTTACGTCGCCGCCAAGCACGTGGTTATTGCCGATCGAGATCAGCACGGACGACTCGATATCCAGGTCGACATCAGCGCTTCCTTTGATTGCTATTTCCCCGTTGGCATGGAACAGCACTGTGCCGTTAGTGCTCGTCACGGTTCCGCATCCGCCGAAATCGAACGTACCCCCGCACAAGACAGCGAAGTCGAACACGGCCGGGTCGATCGGCGCGCCGCCGGGCCCGCCAACACCCACCCCGTAATCGCGGGCATCAGCCGCAACATCAGCCGCCGCAACGCCGAACTGGCCCGCCGAGTAGATTATCGCCACATCGTTCGATACAGGAACCACCGTCACGTCGAACGTGCCGCCTGCAAAGGCGGTTGGCGGAAACGCAGCCGGATTCGTGCGTTGCGCGAAGTTTGTCTGGAGCACGGAGTAGGCGTAGTCTATACCCGCTTCAGCTATCGCCTGGGCTTTGGTCAGGTGGATATGCCGTCGCGTCACATAGACCCGTTGGGCACCTATCGATGCCAACGTACCCAGAAGCAGGCTGACCGTCAGCACGACACTCATCGCCACGAGCAGGGCAGACCCTTCTTTTCTATGGAGACTGGGGAACTTCATGCATGCGGGGCAACAAACCACCATCGTCTCAGGTCCCATTCGTCTTGCAGTAGAGGCTTTCATTGAAGCCTCCTTTCTGCACATGTTTCACACTGGTGCGAATTACTAAAGAGCCTAATCCGTGCCAAACACCGATTTCTTAGGAAAAGCAACCTTCATCCCACTGGAATATTCTCACAGGCGCGAAACTAAGATCAAACAGGCTCCGTGGATGAGAAGGAGGGA
>SPBP01000463.1 GCA_004525935.1 Lentisphaerales bacterium
ACTCTGAACCCCTGAACACTTTCAGCGAAGCCGGCTAGCCCTGTGATGGGGCAGAATCGTTGAGAGAAGGTCGAGCCGGCTGAGGAGCAGGGAATGAACGATATTTTGAGGAAGAACAGGCCTGTCGTTGCAATAAGCATGGGAGATCCAGCGGGTATCGGCCCCGAGGTTGTCGTGAAGGCTCTGGATGTGGCCGAAATATACGACTTCTGCAGGCCGCTGGTGATCGGAGAATTGAGTGTGATGCAGGAAGCAGTGCGCTGTTGTCGGCTTCGGCTGGATATCAGCAGCGTGCCTGGGCCGACCTCGGGCAGCTACAAGCGTGGCAGAATTGATCTTTTCGATATGAAGAATATCCGGAGGGATTCGTTCGAATACGGACGGGTCTCCCGCGATGCCGGAAGGGCCTCATTTGAGTATGTGACAAAGTCTATTGAGATGGCGCTTGCGACCGAAGTTGCCGCAATTGTTACCGGACCGATCAATAAGGAAGCTCTGAATCTGGCCGGCCATCACTATGCAGGTCATACAGAGATCCTTGCAGACATGACGAAGACATCCGATTATGCGATGATGCTGGTGGACGGCAGTTTCCGAGTCATTCACGTATCGACCCATGTCGCACTGCGCCATGCGTGCGATCTCGTGCGGAAGGACCGCATACTGCGGGTGATTCACCTGGCTGATGATGCCTTGCGACGAATGGGAATTGCCAGGCCGCGGATAGGCGTCGCGGGTCTGAATCCGCATTGCGGAGAGCATGGCTTGTTTGGCTATGAGGATCGAGATGAAATTGAGCCAGCCATAGAGTATGCCCACGCTGACGGAGTTGTTGTGGAAGGTCCGATTCCGTCGGACACTGTATTCTCGCGCATGCGAGGAGGGGAATTCGATGTCGTGGTGGCCATGTATCATGATCAGGGACACATAGCGACTAAGTTGCTTGGCTTTCGCTACGATCACGCGTCCGGAGAATGGTCCGAAGTGTCCGGCGTTAACGTTACCCTTGGTCTGCCGATTGTCAGGACGTCGGTGGATCACGGTACCGCCTTTGACAAGGCTGGCAAAGGTACTGCGAATCCTCAGAGCATGATCCAGGCACTGAAGCTGGCGGTCGGGCTGTCGACCTGCAGGTGAAGACAGGTGGGCGGGAATGTTCTCAACAATGTTCCACAGGTGTCAGCGGTGGGGCACTGAAATGAGGCAGGCCCTGGAGGGTGGCGACGAGTTGTGCTTCATGACCTGCGGCGGGCTCTTCAGGTTCTATTTCGGATCTGGATCATAGGCGATGGTGTTCAATTCAAAGAAATAATTGAGTTATGCGGCAGAAAGCATAAGATAATAGGGATAGCGGTCACGGAGCATTGTTGAACACCTCATGATAAAGAATCACAAACAGGATTCGCAATCTTGCTGCCTTGCCACGCGCGGTACTTCTGCCGGCGTTTTCGTTGCGGCGATGCTGTTTCTAATCAGCGGCCTCGTCTGCGGTTTTGCGGATGAGGCGATCCGCATAGGTGACAGCATGGACCGGGTGTTGGAGGTCTTCGATACGCCCCAGGGCGTTGTGAAGGGTGGGGGGCAGACAATACTCATTTATGATCGAGGTATGGTCACGCTGATCGGCGGCAAGGTGGTGAAGATAGAAATTGTCTCACCTGCACAGCTTGAAGAGAACCGCCTGGAGACCGAACGCGAGCGTGCCGAATCAAGAAAGGCCGATGCGCTGGCCCGTCAGAGACGGATAGTCGACGGGAACGCAGAACTGGCGACAAGGAGAGCCGACGTCGCTTTCGGAAAGTTGACAGCAGCGGACCGCGTTGCCTACTGGAAATCGTTTCAGGGAAGGTATCCCGAGGTGTCCGTAGGCGCTGAACTTGAGTCGGCAGAATCCGATCTTGCTGCGGCAAATGTCGAGAAAGTTAAGGCCGAAAAGGAGCGACTGGCGAAAGTAATTGCAGAAAAGGAGAAGGAAGAGGCCGAGGTCGCCGATAGGTTGTCGAAATCTGTGGGAAGTTGGCACCTCCGGCACAATCGCGCTGAGCTCAAACGGGTTCGAGAAGAGTTGACAGATCTCAAACAGAACCTCTCTGCGCTATAGCATGCAACGCGCTCGCGGTCTATATTTCCAGGATAATCTCGGACAGTGAACGTTTAGGTACGTGGTGCACGCTGTCTCTGTCGCGCCAGTAATTGATCTGGGAA
>SPBP01000206.1 GCA_004525935.1 Lentisphaerales bacterium
GGCAGGTGCTCGAGAAACTCGAGTTTCAATGCACTGCGCCAGTTTGTCTGTCTATCAGGGCCGGACATGATTCAGATACTCTACGACGAATTGACAGACAGTGGAAGACAAAGCAAGTGAACAGGCCTGCCCCATCGCGCGTCGACACCACTATCCAAGCACTGCCACTACGACATGTTTCTTGCCATCAATCGGTAACGGTTTACTGGCCGGATGGGCTTTGCCGTCAACGGTCAGAGTCTTCACCGGTGGGTTGGCTTTACGGCCCGGGCTCCGAATATCAACCTTGTATGTCGTTCCTCGGTAGACGCGGGTAACAGAAGCGTTTTTCCAGCTGCTCAGGAAACACGGCTTCACGATCAGGCCGTCACAAGTGCGCCGCACTCCCAGGGTATACTCCGTCATTGCCAGGTAGATCCACGCGGCAGAACCGGTGGCCCATAAGCCCAACGCTATTGCGCCGCTTTACAAGGCAATCAGGATCATCTCGCCGGCAAGCCACCATACATTGCGCCCGAGGCCGCACGCGAAGTCGGTCTGGCCATGGACTGGGGCCTGAAAGGCGACGTCTTCAGCCTCGCGGTTATTGCCCGCGAGCTTCTGCTGGGCCACTTCTTCCAGAAAATCGCGAAAGTCGGTGTCAGGAACCGGCAAAAACAGGTTCTTTCTGTGTTTCCGGCCATACCCGCCTGTTTATGCGGCATTCCTGTCCCGGCGGCCACTGGTCCGGCACCGCTTCTGGGGAATAGGTTGACCTTCTTCTCGTGTTCGGCTATATTACAAATACGAGTTACACTTTTCGATCGCCACTCTCTTCATTCCTCACCCGGCGCGCGCGAAGTGCGCAATAGAAGTTCATGCGTTCCATCTGAACGAGGGGAATGTATTTCACGGATTGAGGATTCCCAGGGGGTATTCTCGATCCTTGTCAAAGAGAATCGCGGAGGTCGAGACCATGAATATCCTTCTCCTTTACCCGAAGTTTCCCGACACCTTCTGGAGTTTCAAACATGCGCTCACGTTCATAGGGAAAAAGTCGGCGCTGCCACCACTGGGACTGGTGACCGTCGCGGCCATGTTGCCGCCCGAATGGTCACTTCGCCTTGTGGACACAAATGTGCAGCGTCTTACAGAAAAGGATCTTGCGTGGGCCGATTGCGCATTCATCAGCGCCATGGTCATTCAACGTGAGACTGCGAGCCGCATGGCCGCACGGTGCAAGAAGGCAGGACTGCTTGTCGTTGCCGGTGGCCCACTCTTCAATAACCCGAACGATCATTTTGAAACCGTAGACCACTTCATATTGAACGAGGCCGAACTCACGCTGTCGCCTTTTCTTAAGGATCTTGCTGACGGCTGCGCAAAGCGAATCTACTCATCTACTGAACACGCCGACCTGCAGCAGACGCCCCTGCCCAGGTGGGAACTGCTCAAACGTAAGCACTACGCCGCAATGAGCGTCCAGTTTTCGCGCGGCTGCCCGTTTGACTGCGATTTCTGCAACATCACTGCTTTGCTCGGCCGCCGGGTGCGCATCAAGACTTCGTCGCAAATCATAGCCGAACTCGACAGCCTGTACGCGCTGGGCTGGCACAGCGAAGTCTTCTTCGTGGATGACAACTTCATTGGGAACAAAGCGTTCCTCAAAGCCGATCTCCTGCCGGCCTTGATCAACTGGCGGAAGGGCAAGACCGGAAACGCGTTCTTGACCGAGGCCTCCATCAATCTGGCCGATGACCAGCCCTTGATGGACCTGATGTTTGAAGCCGGATTCAATAAGGTCTTCATCGGCATCGAGACCCCGGATGATGCTTGCCTGGCCGAATGCAGCAAGGCCCAGAACGGAAAGAGGGACCTGGTCGAAGATGTGAAACGCATTCAGCGCGCCGGTCTTCAGGTGCAGGGCGGATTCATCGTTGGTTTCGATAACGATGTACCTTCCATCTTCCAGCGGCAGATAGATTTCATCCAGAATAGCGGAATCGTGACGGCGATGGTCGGCCTGCTTCAGGCCCCTCCGGGAACACGGCTTTACGATCGCATGAAGGCACAGGGCCGTATCAAAGGCGAAGCCACCGGAGACAACGTCGACGGGACAACCAACATCGTTCCAACTATGAGCATCGAAGCATTGAAGGAAGGATACAGGCGAATCCTCGATGGTATTTACTCGCCTGCGGCATACTACCAGCGCATCAGGACATTCCTCAGAGAATACAAGGCGCCACTGGCGCGGGAGAAGCTTCGATTCACCGATATAGTCACCCTCGTGCGCACATCCTATCGGCTCGGGTTTGTGGGGCGGGAGCGCTTTCACTACTGGAAGCTGATGGTCTGGACCCAACTCCGATACCCCCAGCTTCTTTCCTATGCACTCACTCTTGCCATTTACGGTTATCACTTCCGCAAAATCTGCGAAAGACATGTAGTGTAGGCCTGCGTAGCTTCCGCCGAACGCTTTCTTCCTTCCTTATTCCTCATGTTTTCCGCCAGTGGCGGACCTGCCTCCGGCAGGCAATCCACGCTCCCGCGCAGGGAGCGACGTAATAATTTGGGAGCCCTGAACCGAAGCGTTGCAGGCAATCCACGTTCAGGTACGCGCCCTGCGTTGTAACGTAGAGTGTATTGAGGAACTTCTTCATACAACAGCCTTTGCCAGGTATTTCTCCACCGAGCCTATGTTGCCGGTCTTTGGCGCGCACAGTGTAAACAAAGAGCAGTTCTTGCATCGCTTCGAATATTCGGCTTTCGGAGTAATGCCAGCTTCGATCAGCTCGTGCAAACGGCGAGCCGCGCTTTCTGTTGCCTGCCGCAACGCGTGGTCGAAGGGCACATCCTGCCGACGATGAGAAATGCCATAGAAAAGCGCGCCTGCCGGAACCTTACAGTTCAGCATTTCTTCCAGACACATAGCCTGTGCGCAAAGCTGAACTTCAAATGATTGCTCGTGCCGTTTGATTCCTCGTGCAACACGGACGCCACCGCGTGATTCCGTCGCGCCATCATGCACCCTATCGTGCAGATTGTGTCCTTCAACCGTGGCTACATTCTCTTCCCACACGCGTTCCAGTTGATGCAATGCCGCACGCCTGGGACAGAATACAATGTCTGTCAGCGCCGATATAGGCAACAGTTCGTCTTCAGAATACGTCATGGCTTATCGCGCAGTTTCTTCTGAGATTCCCTTTTCTGGAGGTAGTTATCCCTGGAAACGACGGAACGTTTCAGGCGTTTTTCCAATTCCTTCCGGGCATTTCCTGCGATCTTCCCTCCCGAGTGCGCGTCGTCCGCCAGTTTCGGCATGCCTTGCGAGTTCTCGGTGCGATGAATCTCCGTTGTAGCGCGTTCGCCGAGCATGGTGAAGATCAGCTCGAAATCGTCCATGTGGTCACGAAGGTTTTCGCGTTTCAGACCTTTGAGCTTCTTATACTCGTTTGGTGTGACTCCGAAAGCCGCTTTTGAAATCTGGGCGGTGAGAATCTCGTAGTCTTTATCTTCCTGAGCCCCGCGTTGCTGCCATTCATCTGTGAGTTCCTCGCGAATGGCAATACCGCGCATTCGTTTCTCAATCCAGTCATCGCCGTAGCCCTTGAGTTTGTAGAGCATACGAGTGCGTTTGGTGGCGAGTTCGGGGTTCTCGATTTCCTGCACTCGTTCATAGCCGACCTTGGCCAGCCAGCGTTTGAACGGTTCGGCCTTGGGCGATGGGATGGACTGGATAATGCGGAATATGCCTTCCGTCGAAGCGCAATCGGTTTTGTACTGTTTGCCATCAGCCGCCGGCAGTTTCAGTCCGTGACAAAACGTCACGACCTCACTTCCCTCCTCCCCCAGCCGCTGCTTGAGCTTTCTCCAGTAGGCGCCGGCATCGGGGCTGTCAATGAGCGCGGCAACGACATCCACCACTGAAAACCACCACTCATTCCGGTTTAGCGTTCTTCTGATTGTCTTGCCCTTGAACAGGGCTATTTCGCGTTCTCGGTCATATTGCCTCCGGTATGTCAGCCTATGAACATCTCAAGTGCTCAGAAAACAATACATCCTGTCCGCGGCGGGACATGCCGTAGAAGACAGCCCCGCCGGTGACGACGCACTTCAACATCTCCTCCAAGCACATTGCCTGAGCTCAGAGTTGAACTTCAAAACTCGCCCATTGCGCAGGATGCCGCGTTTGTATTCGCCGTTCTTGCTCATTTCCGGAATCTCCCATGCCAACTTCCGGGCCTTGACACGGGAACCATTCCCCTATGCACACAATATCCCCCCTCGCTCCGCGTCCAGTGCCACAAGCACTCCTTTCATATATCCAAGAAACTCGTCATAGTCGAGCGTCCAATAGTAAACACCTTGGAAGAATGGAAACTTGCCGATTCCCATTTTGTTTGCGCGTCCTTGCCACACTTGAACACTGCCCTGCTGCGGTATGAACTCGCGTCGCAAGGTCGGAAATCGAAAGGGGGTTATCGGCACTAAAATCATAATGTACCCGCATCTCCTCTGCCGATGCGGTCTTCTGGCGGCAAGAGTCGGGGAGCAGCGCCGGTATTTTGCTCGGACTACCAACCGGTTCCGGCAATCGCCAAAACTCGCTGAGCGACCCGGATCCCAGAACACAGTGACACCCCCATTCGGTCGTAAGTTCCTTTAGCCACTCCCACGCTTGGGGCCACAAATGAACCGGTAGAGCCGCATGAGCTTCATCAATAAAGATAGCCGACCCTGGGAGTTGATGCAGTTTCCGGAGCGCAGACGGATTTGCTCATTCCTTATTCCTCATGTTTTCCGCCAGTGGCGGACCTGCCTCCGGCAGGCAATCCACGCTCCCGCGCACATCCTATCGGCTCGGGTTTGTGGGGCGGGAGCGCTTTCACTACTGGAAGCTGATGGTCTGGACCCAACTCCGATACCCCCAGCTTCTTTCCTATGCACTCACTCTTGCCATTTACGGTTATCACTTCCGCAA
>SPBP01000074.1 GCA_004525935.1 Lentisphaerales bacterium
GTACTCAAGAGCCAGTACAGCATCGATTCAGGTTGGGCAATCGTGGTGTCCGCTGGAGTTATGATGACACTCCGCTTCTTCGCGGGCATCCCGCTCAAATACATGTCGCCGCCCAGCTTGCTGTTGCTCAGCTCTGTGTTCTCAATCATCGGACTGTTCATGTTGTCGGGCGCGACCGGCATCATGATCTTCCTGGCGTTCGCTTTCTACGCAGTCGGCCAGACATTCTACTGGCCTACCGTGCTGGGGTTGGTGTCTGAGCGTTTTCCGAAAGGTGGCGCTATGACGCTGAACACCGTATCGGCCCTTGGCCTTATGACGGTCGGCATCTTCGGGTTTCCAGTCCTCGGCGCGGTGAAGGACAACTTCGACGCGCAGACTGTCAAACAGGAACAGCCGGGACTCTACGAAACCTACAAGATTCCAGATCGATCATTCTTCGGCTGGAACTACGACTCGATCAAGGCCAACGAGGTGCTCTCCGATGAGGCGCTGACGCCCGATGCAAAGACCGGATTGAAGGACCAGATCGACCTCAGCGCCCGCCGCACATTGCGCGTGGCGGCCGTCTTGCCGTTCATCATGGCCATAACATTCGGTCTCATGGTGCTCTGGTTCCGGTCTCAAGGCGGGTACAAGGTCGTGCATCTTACGGCCAAAGAGTGATGCACCACTGGTGGGTGCCCCATGTGTGAGTGTGTGGCCCCGGGTTTCAGTGGGCAGGTCTCAGGTGTAGTGCACGGACACTTGTGATGTCCTGATTTCCGTGTGACACCAACTGCCGAGGACGAGGACCGTTCACTGCGCTCACTGAGGACGAGGACGATCACGATTGATGCGGGACTGCCCTCCCGACACCTGAAACCTGACACCTCTCTCACACTCACATACCGGCAGTTCCCGACACCCTGCACCGTTTGCTCTTACTGCAGCCGGGCTTTGATCCTGAAGAAGCGCAAGCCAGACGGCGCTGCATTGGTGTATTCTCGCAACTCGCCGGCGGCAGCTTCAACGTTTGTCTGGCCCTGCACCCCAAGCCATCCGCCCGTCATAAGGTCTGTTCTGTCTTCAAGACTGGCGCCGGGAAGCCGGCATTTATTCGGATTGCCGAGGTTGTCAGTCAAATACCAGCCGCCAAGATCAACGGGGACACTTCCCTCATTATAAAGCTCGATCCAGTCGGCCGCATCGTTCAGGGTGTTCGCAATATTCCGTGAAAAGTGGGCACATATCCCCGCCCCGATCTGTCTCCTGGTCCCGCATATCCTGCCTGCCGGACGCGCCCTACACATCCTACGAGTCAATTCGTTCCCGAAGTATGTTGCGAATGGAAAGCTGTGCGCCGGGCATAAGACTATTGGCCTCCTCGAGCTTTGAGCGGCTTGCTACTACACACACGGGCGCTCGACTGATTCCCTTCTCAAGCGCCTGCAGCAGGACGCTCCTGGCTTTCCTGGCGGTGGTTCGTTTCAATGCCTCGTATCGCGCCCCCCGCAACTCCGCGGTTACACCAGTAAGTTTCCTGCGAAGCGCGTCTCCGGTAGCAGGGCCGGGCCTTATGGGCCGACGGTAGTTCTTGGCAACCGATATTATCGCGCGGTCGATGTCGACTCCAGACCACTCGGTAGCACGCACGTATTTCGGAAGACCGGCAAAAACATCGAGCGTTCTGACAACGTGCGGGTCCCTGTATGACCCCATCTGAAAGATGTTCTGAAACGCATCGTGTGAAAACCACGCTCCGTATGCATTGCCCTTGAACCTGATCTCATTCAACATGTAGTCCAGATCAACGAGATGCGCCGCTACCCCAAGAGCAGGTGTGTCAGGATCCGAGAAGTGAGGCGCCGGCATGAGTTGCACGCAGTAATTGACCTGGATAGGACCGGCAAGCCCCTCTCTCGGAACAACATCAAACGGCTTGAAGCCAACATCTCCGTCCTCCACCGTCTCGTTCCGCATGACCTTGACCCACTGCGATACTGTCGACTTCACTTTATCCCAGGCACTGTCGGAACCGGTGAAGCACAGCGACAACCTGTTGCTGTTCAGGAGGAAGTCCCTGATCTCCTCAACGCGCAACGCCAGGTCATCGGCCACTTTCTCAAACTGCTCGGCCAGATCCTCGGTGAGATCGAGTTGCGGCAATCCGTTCACAAGGTCTGCTATGTGGCCTTCCCGCGTCAAGCCACGACCCGCATGATGTCTTGCCGTACCAGAGCCTTCGTGGACCATGTCGGTTCGATACCCGGCCAGCGCCTGCGTCAGAACATCGCGCAGCCGACTCGTGTCGCGAGGATCGACGGAAAACAGCAGATCGTGCAGCACGCTCAACGCCGACTCAACACCATCATCGAGCATCTTCATGGAGAACCCGACTCCCGCCAATGACCGGTTCGGATCGAGCGCGTGAGTGCTGCCCCATGGCGCGCACCCGATTCCGCCCGTAGCGCTCGCTACGCGTCTCGCTGTCTGCTCGTAGTTCATGCCCGTAACGCCGAGCTTTGAAATGCAGTCGGCATAGCGCGGTAAGTAAGGCCAGAGCCGCTCGGGCAGGCCGGCCATATTGAAATTGAGCGACAGGTAATTGACACCGTTTGAAAATATATCGCATCGCAACGCTCGAACGGCCCCTATCGTTTCAACCGACGAGGAAATCTCAAGCGGCACATCAGGCAGGTCGGAGATCTTCAGTTGCGGGAGGAATTCCAACGCCGCCGGGTCGTTCGGCTGCCCGTTCTGCCGTTCCAGCTCCTCAGCATCTTCAGCAATCTTCCTGGCCTGCCCATCGTCGATCCGCTCACGAACACGTTTCATTCGGCCTGCAAAATCAGCATCAAGCCGGCCCTGCATTTCCCGATCGGGTTTCAACACCACGGTCAGCCGGTGCGGATTATCGAGAAGTCGTTCGCGGATAAGTCCGTTCAGCAGCCCAGGGTCTTCAGCCAGCCTGAGCCTCGCCTCCTCCACATGACTGCCCATCTGCAAGAAGGCCAACGGATCCTTGCCGTAGATCCAGCTGTGCATGGCCCTCTCCATCGCATGAAGCGGAAACATCGGCAGAACTTCAAGATAGTAGTATGCCGCCTGTTGAAACGCGGCGTCAACCAGGCCGGGGTCAATCGGCGCGTCCGCTGTTGCCGTCAGTGTTTCTGTCAAGAGTTTCAGGAAGGCATCCCTCCTGTCAGGCTCACTTCCCTTGAGCCATGCAACGAACGTGTTCTCAAGCCCTGCGTTTGCTGCCCCCGAATGAAGCAAGTCTGCACCAAGCCTCGAATCAACAACAGCCTTCCTCAGCGGTGCACCTTCGTTGCCAAAGAGGACAAGACTCAGTATCCTCAGCAATACCGCGTCCAACGGATCGGTTGCATCTCCTGCGAGCCACGTTGCTGCAATGTAGGTCTTCTGCTCCATCGATTCATCCGCGGCCACCGGGTAAGTCTCGGATATTGCCCTGGGCTCAGCCCATCTCGGCTGGCGTTCAATTCCAGGCGCCGGATTGCGACCCCGGAATGCGCCGATCTTTTCCGACAGGAATTCCAGGTGCTCAATTGTCGTGATGTTTCCGTACAGAAAGAAGTAGGCATTCGACGGATGATACCAATCGGCGTGAAACTGCTTTAGATCTTCATATGTCAGGTCCGGTATATCGTTGGGGTCACCACCTGATTCCCTACCGTAAACCGTATCCGGCAACAGTCCCCGCAGCGACCAGCGGTACAGGAGAGATTCCGGCGCGGAGAATACGCCCTTCATTTCGTTGTAAACTATACCATTTATCTTCAGGGCACCCGTCGGGTCCTCACTGTCGGCGGGGGCAAGATGGTGAGCTTCCCGCTTGAATGTCTGTTCGGCCAGAATCGGGTGAAAGACGGCATCGAAGTAGACGTCGGCCAGGTTGAACAAGTCCTTCTTCACATTGCTTGCAACAGGATAGTACGTGCAATCCCAGCCGGTCATGGCATTGATGAACGTTGCCATGCTCATCTTCACCATTTCGAAAAACGGTTCACGCACCGGGTACTTCAAGGACCCCGCAAGCACTGAGTGCTCGAGAATATGCGGAGCTCCCCTGTCATCGGGCGGAGGGGTCGGGAAACTCACAGAGAAGAGGTTCTCTGCATCATCGTTCAACAGGTGCAACAGGCGAGCGCCCGTTTCAATATGCCGCATGATAAGCGCGTCTGCGCGCAGATCATCCAGTTTTGTCACGGATTCGACACGGAATCCGTGGACCTCCTGTCCTGCATTAAGCTTCATATTGGCCAACAATGCCTCCGCGCAGATGCGCGTCAATGCCGATGCCGTCCGCATGCGGGCGAAAAGGATTAAGCCCGATCCACGCCGGACGGGCGCCCACTACGTTTTCGGATTCGTTACGTGGGATCCGCCCCGGCACCATTTCAGATAGTTCAGGGCGTGCACCTGACCTGTCATTTCCAGGTCCGCCTTGTAGACCGGATCGTGCCATCCCTCAATGTCTATTGCTCCTTCGAATCCGCCCATCCTGAGTTCAGAAATAATGTCTGTCCAGTTGCTGTCTCCGAAACCGGGTGTTCGATGGTACGCAAACGGCTTGACTGCCTGCACTCCGCTCTTGAGCGCTATGTCTTCATGTATGCTCGTATGAACCCCGTACTTCCGAACTCGATCCCAGTAGACCGTGGCATCTTTTCCATGAACATGAAATATTCGCTGTACCCACTCCCTCAATTGCGGCATAGGGTCGATCAGGCTGACCATCTGATGGCACGGCTCCCATTCCAGACCCAGGTTCTCAGCGGGTACTTCATTGAACATCATCTCCCAGGCCGTCGGATTGTGAGCAATGTTCCAGTCGCCGCTCTGCCAGGTTCCGCCCATATCGCAATTCTCGAACGCAATCCTGACACCTTTGTCCGCGGCGTGCTTTGCCATTGGCCCGAAGATCTCGCCGAATCTCGACATTGACTCATCGATAGGACGGTTCCTGAGCCGACCTGCAAAACCGGCGACAATGTCACATCCGAAAAGGTGCGCGCTATCTATCAACGTCGACCATCCGTCACGTGTCTCTTTGTCGATATCAGTGTCTTCAAGAGGATTCCCGAAAACGCAGATCGAGCTTATGATCGCCCCGCTGTCGCCCAGGGCATCCTTTACGTCGGCGGCAAGCTTCTTCAGATCGGTCCGTCCCAATCTCTGCCAGAACGTTATTGAGAAGCTCTCGAAACCATGCGGTAGTATCTGCCTGATGTAGTCAGCGGTGCCATCGCCACCATTAACCAGAGTTCCGCTCCTGATCTTTTCCTTCGCCATGTCCTGTCCCCTCATCAGCATCCCCTTTCCTCGTCGCATTTCCGAAGACTGCTACTTCCCATCTCGGTAGACACGCTTCATGATCACGTCTTCTACGGGAACGTCGCTGAAATGCCCTGATCGGCCCGTCTTCACCTTGCCGATCTTGTCGACCACATCCATTCCGTCAATGACCCGGCCAAAAGCGCAATAGCCAAAACCATTCTGTGTTTCGTCCCTGTGGTTGAGGAACTGATTGTCAACAAGGTTCACGAAGAACTGGCTCGAGGCGCTGTCAATGGCAGACGTACGAGCCATGGCTACGGTACCTCGCTTGTTCGGCGCATCAGCGCGTGCTTCATTCTTGATCGGCGCGCGGCCCGCCTTGGGGGCCATGCCCGGCACAAATCCGCCACCCTGTACCATGAACCCGTCAATGACCCTGTGAAACACCAGACCGTCGAAGAATTTGTCGTCAACATACTTCAGGAAGTTCTCGACAGTTACCGGAGCCTTGTCTGCCCACAGTTCGACCTTGATAACGCCCATCGTCGTTTCAATGACAACCACCTCTGCCGCATTCTCGTTTTCCACTTCAACTGCCTCCTTCTCAGCCGCCATAAGCGTCTCGTCTTGTGCCCGCCCCTGCACCGGCGCTACCACGATCCCGCACAGCAGGAACATCGCCGTAACCGCATTAGCTCCAATTCTCATTGCGTACCCCCTTCAAGTGAACGTTCTGTCGACGGATCCAACCTTCTGCTTACACGCACATCGATGCGCGGGTTGTCCATTCATACGGAGGCCAAGCTTTGCAGGACCGGGAAGTGACGTCAAGAGCGGAGGCAGTCCTGTGAGATGCTTTGCCGGGTGCGGGTGATGCACCTTGACGCACTCGCTACGGGGTTGCTAGCATCTGCCTACTCGTCAGTTCAGTCACGCTGAGCGGTATGATTCGGGGCGCGTATCGTATGCCCAAGGGGTTGTTAACCTGAGCTGCTGACACAAATGGCAGGCACGGCGGGCCCGGGGATAGATTTCCGTGACGCAAAAGTCCTACAATATCCTCCTCGTGGATGACGACGAAGTCGTGCTTCAAGCCCTTGAGGTCCATCTGGCCGACCTGCCCCACACAGTCATATCAACCCATTCTCCAGCCAAGGCAATCGGGGTTCTTGGTTGCGGCGATATTGCCGTTCTGATTTGCGATCTGAACATGCCCGGAATAGACGGCAACACCGTTCTTGCCGAGGCCCGGAAGCGGAATCCCGACATAGTCTCCATTATTCTTACCGGCGGCGCTGATCAGGCTGTCATGATAGATGCTATCAACAGAGGCGGAATCTGGAAGTTCATAATGAAGCCCTGGAAAAGAGATGACCTCGTTACATCGGTCATTGAAGCTGTCGAACGTTACGCACGGCTCTGCGAGCCGCGGGCGCAGCTCAAGGAAATCGCTGAGAAGTTGTCGGAACTTTCCCAAAAGGAGGAGCAGCTCCAGCACACCACCGGCAGGCAGCCCAAGCGGATAAAGAAGAAGAAAGCCATCCGGCTTCGCGTCGTGGAGAAGGAAGATCGGCCCGACCTCCAGAGCGATCGCTACGAACTCCAGGAAGTTCTCGGAGAAGGTCAGGCAGGAATCGTTTATAAAGCACAAGACACACTTCTGAACATGCCGGTGGCAATCAAGGTGTTGAGCCCGTCGCTCTCCAGAAAAGAGTTCTGGGAGCAGAGTCTGAAGGACGAAGCCCGAATAGCAATGCAACTTTCGCATCGGCACATAGTCCGTTTGCACAACCTGCAAAGAAGCGGTGATCGAATGTTCCTCGTCATGGAACATGTCGAGGGGCATTCTTTCAGAGAGGTCATAGTGGAGTACGGCGCTTTCCCTATCGATGGCCTTCCTCCAATCGCCCAGGTCTTCGGAGATGCCATTTCCTATGCCCACCGGCACGGCGTGATACACGGGGATCTCAAGCCAGAAAACATCTTGCTTACCGGCGACGGCGTTTTGAAGATCATAGACTTCGGCATCGCAAGCCTCACGAACGCAAAGCATTCTACCGGACTGATTGCCGGAACCCCTGCTTACATGAGCCCAGAGCAGAAACGCGGCGAACTCCTGGATACCCGCACGGATATCTACTCGCTCGGCATCATCATATACGAACTGCTCACATCACGGAACCCGTTTCCCGAGGACATGTCTACCGACGAAGTGCTTAACTCCATGCCTGGCCCGCTCGTCGGCCTGCCTCATCCGGTAACCGTCGTGCTTGAGAAAGCAATTGCCGCTGATCGCGACGACAGATGGCGAAGCGCGGGTGAATTTACCGATGCGCTGGTCGCCGTTGTGAGTTCCCTTTCCCATGGAGGCATAAACCCATGAAGTTGCCTTTAATCCCGCTCATGGCGATTGCCATGGTTGTTTCCGGATCGGCCAGAGCCGCCGGCGATTCAGCCGAGCTTACGGCCTACGGCGGTCTATCTTCGTTGCGGACCGGTGCCTCGCAGATCAAAATCACGACGAACGTCCGCTTGCCCCTCCCCAACTGGACGAGTGTAGCCAGCCTTGAGAACGCGACAGGCGTAAAGATTACTGAGGAAGATGGAGCTCGTGTGTATTCAGGCTCCGTAAAGATAACTGAATCCTGCAGCTACGTGTTTCGCCAATCGATTACCGAGGTAGATGGCGCCGTTCATCTCGATCTCACCCTTACGGCTTCCGGAGACGCCTTACTTGAAGGCATCTTCTTCTGGATCGATGTGCCTATTTCGTCTTTCGCGGGCGGACATTGTTCCCTTTCACGCGCTGGGGCGCAAGTAGACGGTGCCATGATGCCCAGGGACCGGCCGGCCAACAGGCATTTCCTGACTGGCGTATCGGACAGCATCGCAACGCTGGATTCGTCCGGCTCGCTGAAACTTGAAGCTGGTTTCGACCGTGTCTTGCCGGTGATGGTCCAGGACAACAGGGAATTCAACAACGACACATATACCTTCTTCCTGAGACTCGCAGATGCCGGGCTGGCATCCGGTGAATCAATGTCTCTCCATGCCAGGTTCCAGCTTGCCGGCCAACGTGATGGTGCAGACGTTAATCTCGTATTTCATCCGGACAAGGCAAGATACGAGTTTAGCGGATTTGGGGGTAATTACTGCACTGGCATTGAATCGCCGGTCACACAGTACACGCTTGAATCCTTGAGAGTAGCGTGGGCAAGAACGCAGGTGAGACTGGCTGAATGGGAACCGGAAAACGACAATGAACTCTCCGGAGTAACCGATTGGACTCAATTCGAGCAAAGAGATCTGCCCGGCAGCAGTCTGCGCAGGGAGTTTGAACTGGCAAGGCAGATACATGAAAGAGGAATACCATTTGTCGCGTCTATCTGGTCTCTGCCGGAATGGATGTATGCGGAACCCGGCCGAGGCCCGAACACAATCCGGCGCAAGATAGCCCCGAATAAATGGCCGGAACTGCTGGAGTCGATCGGTGCATATCTTCAGCACCTCAAGAAGAAGTACGGTGCAGAACCCGATCTCTTCTCTTTCAACGAGTCTGACATCGGAATCCAGGTGCTCATGACAGAAACCGAGCATTGTGACGCCATCAAGCTGCTGGGCTCCCATTTTCGAGAGCTTGAGCTCAGGACCGGACTTCTACTCGGAGACGTGGGCAGGTGTTCCGGGACCGAGGGCTACGTGCTGCCCGCAGCTCATGATGAAAAGGCCATGACTTACGTTACGGCGATCGGCATTCACTCCTGGGGCGGCGCTAGCCCGGACCAATACATGGCCTGGGCATCGCTCTCCGACCAGCTGAAGATTCCGTTACTGATCACCGAAGCAGGTGTCGATGCCATGGCCTGGAAGAATGACGCATATGATTCCTTTGACTACGGCCTGCGCGAAATGGAACTCTACCAGGAATTGCTCCTGCACGCTCGGCCACGAGCTATTCTGCAGTGGGAGCTGACTTCCGGTTACGGGGTTGCACGCGAGGAAGAAAGTGCCTCCGGCCAGCGTGCAGGCGTCACCCCCAGAAAACGATTCTGGATGTTGGCCCATTTCTTCAACCTGACACCGCCGAACGCCCAGCTCCTGGAATCGTCGTCAGTCAACCCACAGATTCTCCTGACTGCCTTCGTCGGCAGACAGGCGGAGATGCGCTTCTATTCATGTCACATCGTAAACGTCGGACACGAACGCGAAGCGCGCGTCATAGGTTTCCCGGATGGCATTCGGCACGTGAGAGTGGTGAGAACCGATGCCAATAACTCCTTTCAGGAGTTCCCATCTGCCCTGGTGCGAAACGGTGAAACACGAGTGACGCTTGCCGCACGTTCGATCCTGACCCTGACTACGCTTCCCCATAACTGGTAGGAAACGCGTTGAATGCAGCCCGCTTTTCGAACGGAAGCTTCTCTCGCTGCGCCACGGTCTCCATTGGCGCTCCAACAGGAAGGACAACCCTCACTTCCCGGTCTGTCGGCACGCCCAGCACAGCGCCAATCTTCCGGGCACGCTCCTCAACACGAAGACAGCCGTCAAGCCAGACTGTTGCATAACCCAGTGCCGTTACAGCAAGAAGCATGTTCTCGATTGCCGCGGAGCAGTCTTCCACACCAAAACTCATCTCTTGATACACCGCCCGGTGCTCAACCACACACACGATTATCGCCCTGGCATTCGCTATCACCTGCGACCCTGACAGTTCGGCAACTCGCTCTATTGTGTTGATATCGTCGACCACGATAAAAGATGTGGTCTGTGCGTTGCAACCGGACGGGGCCTGGATGCCGGTCTGAACGATTCTCACAAGGTCTTCGCGCGGAATCTTGTCTTTCGTGAA
>SPBP01000401.1 GCA_004525935.1 Lentisphaerales bacterium
CAGTCGGCCATTGGGCAACGAGACTTCGCGGTATTGTTGCTTTTGGCTCGTCTGGGATTGCGCGCCGGCGAGGTCGTATCTCTGGAGTTGGAGAACATCCGCTGGGAAACCGGACAGATTACTGTTTGCGGGAAGGGGAAGCAGCGAAAGTGCTTTCCCGTTCCAGAAGATGTAGGGCAAGCACTGGCAACTTACCTTAAGAACGTCAGGCCCTCCTGTAGTTCTCGCCGAGTATTTCTGCGGACCAGGGCACCGTATAGAGGGTTCGGCAGTTCGGCAACCGTGGATACCATTGTCTGCAAGGCACTGCGACGTGCCGGGCTGGATCCGCCCTGCAAAGGAGCTCACCTATTTCGGCACAGCCTAGCCACGAACATGCTCCGCACCGGAGCCACTCTAACCGAGATCGGCCAGGTCTTGCATCATACTAGCCCGAACACAACTTCTATCTATGCCAAGGTCGATCTTGAAGGTTTACGCACCCTTGCCCAGCCTTGGCCGGAGGATTAATGAAGAATGAAAACGCTACAGAAAGCATTGAATGACTATTTGGCGCTACGCAGAAGTCTTGGATTCAAGCTCACCAAAAACGAGAGTGCGCTCCGGAAGTTCGTCGCATTTCTACAGATCCAAAGCTCCGAGTTCATTACAACGCAGTTGGCCCTCGACTGGGCTCAGCAACCCCAGCACACGTCGCAGGCCCACCGAGCAGGTCGGTTGGGAATGGTGCGGGATTTCGCCCGTTACCTGAGCGCAACTGACCCACAAACTGAGATCCCTGCACAAGGATTGCTTCCCGCTCAGCCACAACGTGCGCAGCCCTATATCTATAGCAAACATGAGATTCTGATGCTGATCCGGCACGCTGCCGAGTTGTCATCGGTCAAAGGCATGCGTCCACATACTTATTCAGTCCTGTTCGGTTTGCTTGCCGTAACCGGTATGCGGGTCGGCGAAATCGTGGCGCTGGACCGACATGATGTCGACCTGTACAATGGCGTGCTCACAGTCCGAAATGGTAAGTTTGGCAAGACTCGACTTCTTCCTGTTCATTCCTCGACACAGCAGAAGTTACGCACCTATGCGGGATGCCGCCGTAAGTTGGCGCCACCGCACTTGACGGATAGCTTCTTTGTCTCTGACCGTGGCACACGCCTGAACAACAACATTATCCAACAAACATTCAGAAAGATCTCAAAGCAGATCGGCTTGCGGCGGGCAACTGACACTCACGGGCCCCGCATCCACGATCTAAGGCACACATTCGCCGTGCAAACCTTGATTAACTGGTATCGAACGGGGCTCGATCCTGAACAGAAGCTGCCCTTGTTGTCTGTCTATCTCGGACACGCCAAGGTTAGCGACACGTATTGGTACCTTAGCGCTGTGCCCGAACTGCTTGGCGCTCTCAGTACTCGCTTGGACAACTTTCTTGGAGACCTATCATGAAACACGCATTGAACTTCCCAACCTTACTGCAGGCCTTTTTCACCGACCGGCTCATCGCACAGCGCAATGCCAGCGCTCATACCATCGGGGCCTATCGCGACACATTCCGACTACTGTTCGACTATGCTCAGAAGCAACTGGGCAAGGCTCCATCGGCATTAGCATTAGAAGACCTGAACAGCTCTTTCATCGGGGCGTTCCTTGACCACCTTGAACAGGATCGGAGCAACAGTGCACGGAGCCGCAACGCCCGTCTGGCGGCGATTCATTCGTTCTTCCACTATGTTGCCTATCAGCTTCCCGAACACAGTTCGCTCATACAACGGGTCCTGGCGATTCCCGGGAAGAAGCATGAGCGTGCCTTGGTCGAATACTTGACAGAAGAGGAGACGGCCGCACTTCTCGATGCACCGGACCGCAGTATGTTCACCGGGCGCAGGGACTATGCCTTGATGTTAGTCGGTATTCAAACTGGTCTGCGTGTCTCAGAACTCACCGGCCTCTCCTGCGGTGACGTCACGTTCGGAACGGGCGCTCACGTTCGCTGTCTCGGTAAAGGGCGCAAAGCACGTTCCACGCCTCTGACGCAATCGATTGCCGCCGTGGTCAAAGCATGGATCAACGAACGCCAACCGCAGCCGGATGATCCACTCTTCCCTAATCGCCGCGGGAGACAGCTCAGCACCGATGGCGTTCAGTTCATCTTGACCAAGCACGTCGCCGTTGCGCAACAACTGTGCCCTTCGCTGAAGGATAAGAAGATATCACCGCACGTTCTTCGACACACCGCGGCAATGAACCTTCTTCATGCAGGCGGGGACGTTGCCACCATCGCCCTCTGGCTGGGGCACGAGCGACTGGAAACTGTCCACATCTATGTCGAGGCCGATCTTGTGGCCAAGGAAAAGATCCTCGCCAAGACCGCTACCCCAAAAGGTAAAGCCAAGCGCTTTCGGCCGGATGACGCGTTATTGGCGTTCTTGAACAGCCTGTGATTATGCCGAGTAATGCGAGCCAAATGGCCCGTCGTTACGCTGCCATTCGGAGTCTACTCGGCATAATCCGGTACTCGGCATAATGCCTGTTATGCCGAGCTCGGCATAACAGGCACAGCTTCGCCACCCACCTCCTGCTTTCCGGATCGGACATCAGGACCGTCCAGGAACTGCTCGGCCATAACGATCTCAATACGACAGCAATCTACAC
>SPBP01000086.1 GCA_004525935.1 Lentisphaerales bacterium
GGAGAAACACGTACTCGTACACCTACTCGTACACGCGAATCTCCCAAATTCTGGAGAGGAAGAGTGGCAAAGAGATTGGAGTGTAAGAGTACGTGTACGAGTAAGGAGAAGAAAGACTCCGAAATCTGTGGTTCTATCCGAGAATACCTTTTCGGACAGGTTCTAACTAAGCGCCATTCCGGGCTAGCAGTGCGTCGGACTTAGCCCCTCCTTCGTCGGAGCAAAGTCCTGGCCCTGCTAGTATGTTTTGCTTCGCAAAACGCTGTTTATTCAGGAAAGAGTAGAGCCATCATCATCCGATAACAAATCCCGATGAAATCGGGATTTATCTAGCAGCATGGCGGACGTGGAGCGAAGCGGATCATGCCCAAAGGCAGACCCGCCTCTGGCGGGAAGTCCGACAGGCTGCTAGTGTATCAATTGCTGCACGAAGAGCGTCTACATCATTCAAGACAATCATTCGGGTCATTGCCTGCTTCCCCAGCGAGAGAGCCCTGGCATACTGCGGTATCCAGCACCTGAAGGCCGCGGGGGCATGTTCCGGGCCGTACCGTTCTATCACCATGTCCAGGTGGTGTCTCATGAACTCAACATGGTCAGCCGTTGATGGCGGCTCCGGTACGATGGTATTTCGGAGCCTGGCGCGGATCTGCAGGAAGATCCAAGGATTCTTAAGCGCCTGACGTCCGACCATAATCCCGGCGCAGCCGACATGTTCGACCATTACCGCAGCGTCATCGGCTGTGTATATATCACCGTTTCCCACAACGGGAACTTTCACGGCGCGGGTTACATCACGTAGCAGTTCCATGTTTACCGGTCCAGAGAAGCCCTGGACTGCGGTTCGAGCGTGCACCGTTATTGCCTTGACCCCGGCTCGCTCGAGCATAAGAGCGAGATCGACCGCGATGATATGCTCGCTGTCCCATCCGAGACGTATCTTGGCAGTGACCGGGATGTCAACGGCTGCGGCAACTGCGGACGCAATAGCCTCGGCCCTTTTGGGGTCCTTGAGAACTCCGGCTCCGGCCCCGCGCCTGGTGATCTTCTTCTGGGGGCAGCCGAAGTTCAGATCAATTGCTGTTGCGCCATGCCGCTGGAGCCACGCGGCTCCCTTCGCCATGATCTCGGGTTCGTGCCCGTAGATCTGGTGGGAGAGCGGGACATCCAAGGGACATGTCTGCATGAGATTCATGGCCTTACGTCTTGGTCCATTCAGCAAGCTTCTTGGATTGAGCATCTCGGTGAATGCCAGGTCTATGCCGCCGATACGTCTAACGGCAAGCCGGAAGGTCAAGTCCGTGTAGCCTGCCATTGGGGCAAGAAGCAGGAACGTGCCGGGCGCAGCCGGTCTCAGGGGGAAACTGTCGTTTGTACTTGGCACTTAGAATCCGGACTTCTTCAGATGCTCGAGAATGTCGTCGTTCGGCGTCTTCTCAAGTTTCGGAACATCTACAGGCTGTTGCCTGCTCAGCTCAGCAAGATCTCTTCCGATAGCCGCGCTCAAAGTGATGAGTGAGAGGCGGTAATCATGCTCAAGATCGCGACGGGTCCGTTCTGTGTTTACCAGCGCTTCTTTTGTTGTTGCGGCATCATCCGGCGAAACATTCTCGTTCGTTTCGAGTTCATTGAGCAGCCTTTGCATTCTCGCCATATGGGGGCCTGCGTCAACTTCGTATTGCTGCATTTGTTTCCACGTAAGTGTGACGTTCTCGGAGGCTTCATAGATTTGGGCAAGGGCGGTCTTCCACATGACGAACAGCTCAGTGCGTGAACGACGATACTCCGCGATGACTGGAGCGTCCTGTGCGGTAAGCATTGAGAAGAAGGGGATTTCGAAGCCTGCGGTTATGCTCCACTCCGTGCCGTCGGTCTCATCCCGGCTGGTGAACGGGTCGGGGTACAGAAGAGAGGTGCCGTCAGTGCCGGTCCACTGCGTGTAAGGGTTCCTGGCAGACCTCGACATGCTGTTAACATATGAGCCCTGAATGAACGTAAACCATGGCAGGCGAGATGCTTTGCAGGATCTTACATCCTTGTGTGCAGCTATGCATTGCCAGAGCAGCGCCATCAAATCGGCCCGGTATTGAAGCGCCACTCCTTCCAGCCCGGCAGCATCCAGAAGACTGTGATCGATTTGTGGCAATGGTGGTGGGGCCGAAGGAATACTGAGCGAATTGGCCGGAATCCCGACGAGCCCCGCAAGCACTCTTAGGGCACTGGATCGTTCCCTGCCGACCCGGTCCCGCTCGACGGTGGTTCGGAGATACCGTCGCGACGCACCTGCGAGATCGAGCAAGGTCGCACCTCCCTGCTTGGCGCGTTCTTCGAGCACCATCTCGTAGTTGCGGTGCACTTCTGCAAGTTGGTCGAGCAAGGCCAGGTCGTCCTGGATGTACCGGATCTCTTCCCAAGTCATCCTGACATTTGTTGAAAGCTGCCATTCGGCGGAGCGCAACTGGGCCTTCGCAAAGTAAACACGTGCATCTGCGGCTGACCGATCATGAGCCATCACAAATGGATTCGGCGGTGAAAAACGAACACTTACGGAGAAAGTTTCCTGGTTGTCCGAGGTCCTTTGGATCCCTGTTATCTGCTCAGTAGAAGTTGGAGCATCCTGCACAAGATTCCCGAGCAGTCCATCTGTTACCCACGGAGCATTGCTTGCGGCACCGGAGGAGTAATCGGATGTGCCGGATTCTGAACGGTCATAGGAGACACGTATCTCCGGGTCGGCAATCTGAACTGCAGCCCGTCTCTGCGCGGCAGCGACGTTGACCTGCTCTTTGAGTAGCGCCAGATTCGGCGCGTTCTGGAGCGCCAGTGCCACTGCCGTATCAGCATCGAGGTCACCTTTGAACCTGCGAGCCTCGACTCTTCTGAGTCCGCCTAGAATGTCCGGAGGAAGTCCCGAGGAGCCGCCCTGGCCACTCGACATACAACCTGCGCAGAGCAGTATTCCTGACAGGGCCGCCGCGACGTGGTGGGCCGCAATAGTGATCGACTTTGACGAAATAGTGTCGGTTATCATCTATGGTGTCGGTCTATTCGGCATATTCTTTTGGAAGAGGCCAACGAATCTGCTGAGCAGATTTCGGTTACCTGCTCGAGTTGGTACGATCCGTATATTCACTGTCTCACCAGGGAGCAAGTCTACGTCCTCTTCAGTGATGCGGAAGACGATGCGGCGACCGCGTATGGGCTGTCCTCGAATGGGGGCGACCCGTCCAGGCATTCCCATAATCTCGGGTCCGAGCGCGACTATCTCAGCGATAAACGTCTTGCCCGGTCTGCTGCTGCACTCGACAAACGCTCGATCGTGTAGCCTGAAGTTGAGTGCCATACCCTCAAGCAGGAAGCCGACGACGGAATCGGATGTCTGCTCGACAACCGAGAGAATCGGTGTGCCCGCTGCGATCACGTCCCCGGCCTGGAAGAACACACGAGAAACCATGCCGTTACGAGTAGCGCGTAGAGTATACATCTCACGTCTGCGAGACAGTAATTCCTCCTCTTCCTTCATGAGATTCTCTCGTGCCAGTTGAGCCTTACGCATTGCCCTTGAGGGGTCGTCATCGTCATCGATGGAGATCAGGTCGGCAAGAAGCCTGGCCTGCCTGGACGCGTCGGCGACCTGGTTCTCGATCGCGCGTACAAGCTCCGGGTACATTGCCACGCTGCGCTGAAGTGCTGCCTGTCGGGCCTTAAGCCGGGCAATCGGCTCTGCGACCATAAGCTTGCGGTCGAGCAGGTCCTGCATGCGGTCGATTTCCTCAGTCAACACATCCAGTTCCGCGATCGCCTCGGCCTGCGCGCGCCGCGCGTCGTGCAGCGATGTCTCTGCCCCCGAGGCCGCAATACGCAATTGGCTGTACATCCGCAGAATGCTCTCTGTGTAACCGGCCGGAGTTCCGGTTTCCTCGATTGCTATGGCTTTCTGAATCTGCAACTCTGCGTCAATCAGAAGAGTGTTCATCTGAGCCACGACCTGACCATTTGTGACAAAGTCGCCTTCCGAAATGAAGACTGCAGACAGCCTCGCAGTTTCAAGTGGCGCTATCTGTTCCTCCCGGGTCTGGACCACTCCCTGGAGTTGAGCGAACTCGATTCCGTAAGAGTATATGCCGATTGCGGCGAGGACCGCCAGAAGCCACACAAAGAAGGGCCAACGCGGCCAGATTCGCGCGAACCGGATTGCTGGCTTTCGTGGCAGAGCCGTATGTTTGTAGGAATCTTTCATTGCCGCTCAGCTATAATTCGACAGTCGAACGATGCATGAGCAGATTTGCATCGGAAACCGATGGAATCGCGTGCAGTCCGTCGACCAGGTTCGATTGATACGAAGGATCAATGAGTCTGACGTGGTACGAATATTCCAGAAGATCGCCCTGCGCCGCTTCGCGCATAGCGACAAGCTGATAGCTTTCACAGCATTCGTGCATTACGCGTTTCACTTCATCTTCATCATCGGCCTGGGGTGGAAGCATGAAGCGCAGCAAACCTTCGTATTCGCGCCTGGAGGCAAAAGGTGAGTAGTGAAGATATAGCGCGACGCCGCAGAAGAACAGTGTGCCAGTGACCGCCACGGTGATCACCGCTGCGCCGGACGCTATCCCGATGGCAAGCGAGGCGAACAGAAAGATGATATCGCGAGGGTCCCGTATGGGAGTTCTGAACCTGATCAAGGCCAGTGTGCCGAGTATGCCCAGGCCGCGGGCGAGATTGTTTCCTATTGCCATGATGAGCACGGTGGTAATTATGCCGCCCAGTATGATCGTGTGGACGAAAGATCGAGAATATGAGAATCCCTGGTAGGTCCATCTGTATACAGTCGCTATAACGGAACAGAGAATGAAGCTGAGGAGCAGGGCCACCAGCATTTGCGAGGGGCCCAACAGTTTTGCCGATCCGAACGCCTGTATGAATTCGTCCATATTGCAGCCAATGCCTGCCAAGCCATGCCCGCCGCTAGCGGTGATTATTCACGAACAGTCGGCTGCGAGCGCGGGGCGCACCGCCGGTACCGTACGAAATGAGTATCCGCCACATCACAGTATGTCCAATACTGCTCAGGCGCCGGATACGCATTTCGCCCAATCCCGGCAGCGCTCGCCACGCTCTCGCGACGAAGGTTCATGAATAACCCCCGCTAGGGGTTCATCAGTTCTTCGGCGTACATGGGCGTGTCGGTTGTTGCCCTGAACAACGACTCAATCCAGAGCGCGTTAGAGTACTTGCAGTGACCAGTCCTGACAAGATCTAATTCCCTTATCATCTCGATCATCCACCTCGGAACGTTGGGAAGTGACTTCAATTCCATCACATGGCCGGAAAACGATTGCAGCTTGTTCTGGAACAGTGACGTGTCGATCGGCTTCCATGCCTTATCGCTGCCCCAGAACTCCCAGGAGTTGGTTGGCTGATAAAGCAGGTTCCTGTCGAATGTGACCCTGGCGTATTCATCAACAACGCTTATGTACGATTCCCTGATGTATCGTATGAGCACGGTCGGCACTGCGCCGATCTCCCGGGTAAGCCGCAAGAATTCCAGGAAAGCCACGGCTTCCTTGTCCGATCTGAAAGGGATATCGACTTTTCTCTTCGGGTCGAGAACGAGATCGGCGCACCATTTGTCGCGTGGAACGCGCGCGCGACTCTTCACGACCATTCCCTGCAGTTTGCGCTTGATTTCAGCAAAGATCGGCGACGAGTTGTCGGTTCCATATGTTCTGACTCGAAGTTTGAACCTGTTCCATGACTCACGGTCTTTGGCGTGGTGCAGGCTGAGGTCGTGTGTGTCGAGCTGCATGGTCGTGATGACATACTCTGGGGGAGCCCCGGTACAGTTCGGGTCGGGCTGACAATAGGGGGCAATGAAACTGCGGATCTTCGGGAGAAGCGCGTGCGGTATGACATACTTGGCCTCGTGTCGCGCGATACTTACGGCCTGTCTGGTCGCGTTATGGGCACTTTGGGATGGCGCGACAGGCATTGGATTCCCTTTCCTTTCTGCACCAGAATCAGGTCGACGCTTCGCGCGTGAAATCCGACCCAAAGACTGTAGCACCGCGGGGCAAAAGGACCAAGAAGGAACTGATTCGATATCCAGCGCCCGAGAGGGAATGTCCAATTGTTTCGCGTAGCGAAACGATCTAGCGAATGGAGGAATTTGGCGTTTCGCCGGAGTCCTCCATTCTGCTAGTATTCATTCGATATGAACTACGTAAGCACAAGGGGCGGAATTGAGCCGATGTCTTTCAAGGACACGGTCATGAGCGGCTTGGCGGCGGACGGCGGATTGTTACTCCCGGACGAGATTCCCGATGTCTCGGATCGGCTGGCCGACTGGCAGAAGCTTACTTACCGGGAGCTGGCGACCGAAATTATCGCATTGTACTCGAGCATATCCAGCAAGGATGCCGCGGCCCTCGTCCATAGAAGCTACTCAGCTTTCAGCGAACCCGAGGTCGTTCGCATGGTTGCGGTAGGCGATTTGCAGATTCTGGAGCTGTTTCACGGTCCAACTCTTTCGTTCAAGGACATTGCTTTGCAGTTTCTTGGCAACCTGTTTGAGGCGCTGGTGGAGGAGCGGGGTGGCGAACTGAATATCGTGGTTGCCACGAGCGGCGACACGGGGAGTGCTGCCATTCACGGGGTCCGCGGTCGAGAGAATATGAGGATTTTCGTCCTGCATCCGCACGGGAGAGTAAGTCCGTCGCAGAGAAGGCAGATGACCACGGTGTCTAATGAGAACGTATTCAATGTAGCTATCGACGGCACGTTTGACGACTGCCAGGGAATAGTAAAGAGCATCTTCACTGATTTGCCTTTCAAGACGCGGTATTCGCTCGGGGCTGTGAACTCGATAAACTGGGCCAGGATTCTTGCGCAGATTGTGTACTACTTCTTTGCAGCGTTCAGGACGATGGAGAGTACTGGTTTGGAAGGAGCGCGGTTTGTGGTGCCTACCGGGAATTTCGGGGATATCTTCGCGGGCTACCTTGCGCGCAAGATGGGTCTTCCTGTGACGCGGTTGGTCCTGGCGACGAACGAGAACGACATTCTTTCGAGATTCTTCGAGAGCGGAACGTATGCACTGGGCGAAGTGCACACCACGATAAGTCCATCGATGGATATTCAGGTTGCAAGCAACTTCGAACGATACCTTTATTACAGACTCAACGGTGATCCTGCAGCTGTAGGGCGGGCTATGGCCCAGTTTCGCGACTCAGGCAGCATGACAGTGGAACGGCAGGCGGGCGAGCCGGTGGACGAGTGGATATCATCTGGCAGTGCGGATACACAACAGACGCTGGAAGTTATCAGGAGTACCTATAAAGACCACGGGTATCTGCTCGATCCGCACAGTGCAGTCGGGGTGCACGTGGCACTGAGCCTGGAGGGTGCGGGTGAACCGACAATCTGCCTGGCAACGGCCCATCCTGCCAAGTTTTCCGAGTCGATTGGCAGGGCTGTGGGTTCGAAAGTCGCCAGACATGAGATGCTGGATCGATTGACAGACATGCCGGAGCAGTTTACAGTACTCCCAAGTTCACTGGTAGCGGTTCGAGGGTGGATCGAAGAAAGTTTGTCGGCTGGATAAATCAATAAATCAATGGGGCCAACATTGTACGGGGCGTAATGAATAAACCTGACCCAAATACACAGAAGACGTTTGTGATCAAGAAGAAGGCCTCGGAAGAGGCTCCGGCGGCTCCTGAAGTCGCCGCAGAACAGGCACCTGTTGAAGTCGAGGGCGATAAGCAGAGACTTCGATTAGGAAAGAGTGGTGGGGCTACCCCCGCCTGGGCAGATAGGGAGCGAACGGTCAGTCCGATAACCGGTGGAAAAACTATTCGCACCAGGAAGAAGTCCTTTGTTACCAGCAAGACACGTCGGCAGGCGGCTGCTTCGCCTGCGGCTGTAGAGGCACAGGACCCCGGGGCAGACGCAGCGGGTGAGCCTGCGGCCGAGCCTGAAGAGCCGAAGTCATTCAAAGTCGGCGGGAAGACGCGTATCCGGAAGAGCAAGAAGGCCGACAAATCGGCAGACAGGGCGAGGGCCAGGAAGAAAAGGTCGGGCGGGGATGGCACGAAATATTTCGGGCTCACTGTACTGGGTATTGCCATTGCTGGTCTGGCCGGCGTGGGAATATGGCTGGCGCGCGGCGACACGATGGGACACCTTGGTGCGGTCTATGGCACCGTCGAAGTGATCATGGATGAAGAGACGACGACGCCGGCGAAGATCGATATGCGCATAGCCTCGGGCTATACAGTCGTCTCACAGGGCACGAACAGTCGAACTTTCCTGCTCTATCCGGATGAGGGAAGAATGCAGGTTTCGCCGGACACGAAGGTGCAGGTCGATATCGTGAAACTGGGCACATTCAAGCGGGGCAACAAGCGTGTGCTCCTGAAGGAAGGCTCGGTCTTTCTGGAGGTGCCGCCCCAGCCGCCGGAGAAGGCCATGGAGGCAAATTCCCCGTATTCGACCAGCGTGTTCAAACAGGGCCGGCTTGCATTGACCTACACAAACAACATTGTACGGTACGATGTCATCGAGGGATTTCTCAGGGTCATGCGGTCCGAGGACAAGATGATTGTTGATGTGCCGGAGGGGTTCTACGTTGTCATTGCTGAGAACATGCCTTTCGCGGCTGACAAGATATCGGCAGATACCGAGGTGTTGAGCCTGACGCTTATTGCCTCAGACATTGAGCAACCAATCCGGGGATTCGATCCGCTTGTAAACGACAGTGTGTTGAATCTCGGGCTTGCTAACTCTGCACTCGCGATCTGGGACATGACCCGGCCGGCCGTGGTGGGCAGCCTGAAATTCACTCTCTCCGAGGACGGTGACGCAGAGTTGCTTCTTAATAATCCGCCATACATCTTCAGGGGTGAGAGCGGCGGGGGATGGTTGCCGGATAAGGGTAAGTACCGGTTGACCGCAGTTGCATACTCGCTTCCTGATGGTCAGGGAAAGCCAAGTCTGCCGAAGACCGTCGAATTCTATGTTGCCGGCGCGCGGTGAGCCATCTGGCTCCAGCATCCGCGGAGAGCAGATCTTCTATTCGCTTGAACACA
>SPBP01000438.1 GCA_004525935.1 Lentisphaerales bacterium
GCATGCTGCTGATGTGCCGACCTCGGACAAAGAGCGTCGCCAGAAGGAGGACGCCCGCGATTCTCGCAAACTTGCGCGCAGTCTCGAGAACGGAGAGCTCAGGCCGATCCACATCCCGGATCCCGGCATCGAACCGCTTCGCTCTTTGTGTCGCTTGCGGGGGCGGAGCACCCCGCATATTCATCGATTGAAGAACCGCATCAAGGGCCATCTGAAGTACTACGGGATCCCGATGCTGGAAGATTCGGCTTACCGACGCTGGTCGGGTCCCTTCATTGCGCGACTGCAAGCGCTTTGCTCGGAGCCGGGGCCGCGTTCGGACTACCTGTCGATCACGCTGGATGCACTGCGTGAAGAGTCCAGTCGTCTCGCGCTGATCACGCGCAAGCTGCGGGCTCATTGCCGCGAAGGTGAAGCCGCCCGCATTACCAACCTGCTGCGCACGATTCCTGGGATCGGTCCCAAGACGGCCTTCACGCTTTACACGGAACTGCAGGAAATTGGCCGCTTTCCAAATCTCGACAAGCTCGACTCCTTTCTTGGATTGATCCCGTCCACAGACAGTTCCGGGGAGAATGAGAAGGCCACGGGCATCACTCCCCGCACCAACTGCAGGATGCGCGCTCTGCTCATTGAGGCATCCTGGGTGGCCATTCGGCATGATCCGGAGCTTCTGCGTGCCTTCAGCGAACTTTCCCGTCGAATGAAGAAACAAGCCGCCATCGTGCGGATCGCCAGGAAACTGGCGGCGCGCGTGGCCTACGTATGGAGGACAGGAACGCCCTACAAACCGGCGGTTCCGACCGATTGATGTCACGTACATGCTCACGCTTCTCTGCTGGTCGCTCTACTCTTACTGCGGTGTGCCCTGAACATCCGTACTATCCGAGACTGCGGCAGCAGGCCCGATGCGCTAATACGGATCTTGCAGCGACTTCCGCGTGAAATCGTCTGCTTATGACAGTATGAGCTGATATTTGGCATCTCCGGTTCATGGAGGAGAGGAGAACATATTGACCTGAGTCGAAAAGCGTCTTGACGTGGCTACATGACAGTAAGGGTATGCGAGTAAGGGTATGCGAGTAAGGGTATGCGAGTAAGGCGGCGCTCATAAATAACATGTACAACTGTCATTTGGTCGTGGGATGAATCGTGTAGTTCCATTCACCATGGAAGGGGGCGGGAACCAGGCGGATGCGGGTCATCTCGTCGTTGGAGATTCGGCGCCCCGTCGCGTACTTGCGCCGATCCAGGCGGCAGGTGACTTTCAGTCCGGCGGCCGTGGTGGTGCGCGCAATCAGGTTTACGATGGTCTCGTAGTAGCGCAACGGCTCGCCACGCCAGTTGGAGGAGATAAACGAGAAGAGGCGATGTTCGACTTTGTTCCATTTGCTCGTGCCGGGAGGGAAGTGGCTGACGGAGACGGACAGGCCGGTGTCGTCGGCGAGCCGTTGCAGGGCGACCTTCCACAACCGCAAACGGTAGCCGTTGCTTCCGCCCCCGTCGGCGGTGATGACAAGCCGGGCGGCTTGCGGATACAAGCCGCGGCCTTCTGCGCGCCACCAACCCCGGATCGAAGCGACGGCAAAGGCCCCGGTATCATGGTCGGTTCCCACGTTCACAAATCCGGTGTTGCGCCCGATATCGTAGATGCCATAAGGATAGGCGCGGGGAACATCGGGGCTTGGGAAATCGTGTCCGTTGACCTTGAGCGGCGCCTTCGCCACGCGCCATTGTCGGCCGACATTGACGTAGTTGCCGATCAACTCTTTCTTCTTCGTGTCCACGGAAATCACCGGCGCCCGTTGCCGCAACGCGTTCTTGACCTGGTCGTTGATGAAGCGGAACTGCGCGTCGCGGTGCGGATGGTCATCCCCTTCCTCGGTCTTGCGGTTGCTCTGCAAGCTGAAGTGTTGGTCATGGAGCAGTTGGCCTACCTTCACCGCGCAGATCGCATGACGTTCCCGGGTCAACTCCCGTGCCAGCGTCCGCGTGCTCTTGCAGATCCAGCGCAATGGGGATTCAGGATCTCCCCGTGTTTCTGGTTCAATCAGACGCTCCAACGAGACGAGAATTTTGGGGTCGCTCTGCACAATGTTCTTCCGACCCGCCCCCGATCGGCGGATACGTCCCGGCATGGGGTTTGCCTCAGCGATCTCCTGTATCCCCTTGGCAATAGCTTTTCGTGAAAGCCCACAGGCCCGTCGGATTCTAGACACGCCTCCGTACCCCAATGAGAGAGCTTCGCTGGCGGCCACAAGTCGCCGACTCCGTTCGTCCAGGAGTGGCCACATGTTGGAAAATTTGCGTCGCAGTGATTTCTCATCTATTTCCATGCGGACATAAGTATATAACTATTCGCATCGAGTTGCTACCTTTATTTATTGACGCCGC
>SPBP01000002.1 GCA_004525935.1 Lentisphaerales bacterium
ATACTGTAGCCGGAGGGGCGTAGCGAATTGTGCATGGCCAAGGAACGCGAAGCAGGAATAGCGGCGCTATTTCGATGCAGCGTGACGCTGGCCATGTGCAATGCAGTAGCCAAAACGGCTACAGGATTATTGAAACTGCTCTAGAAGGCCATATTCTTTCCGTCCAGCAATTCCCTCTACCCACAGATTCTCCGGAGGACCCAAATGATATTCTCTCGCAAAGACGCAAAGGGCGCAAAGTTTTGGGGTTTCTGAAACCTGCCTGCCCTCCGAAGCCTCGGCGAAGGAGGGACACCTGAACACTGTCCTCCGTAGGCGGAGACGCTGAGAAACGTGGGTTGCTACTTGTTCAGGAAGTACTCGAGCCATCCCATGAGGCCGGCCTCGCCCGATGCGTCGTACCGACTGTCGTCCACACAGTTTTCCTTCGCTATGCTGACAAGCGGCGTGTAGCCGGTTTTGCCCTGGTGGACGCTTTTCTTCATGATCAGCGCAAAACTCTTTTCGCCGCTGGTTGACGAGAGAACAATTATCGGAACCCCTGCGGCTTTGCCTGCCTCTTCGTACTCTTCCTTCAACCGGCTTATGGTCTCCCACCCGTCCATGATGGGCATCTGGAGGTCCAGCACGATGAAGAGCGGGTCTTTCCGATGGGTCTTGCGTATGAATTCGAGCTTCTCGAGGGCTTCCTTGCCATTTGACGCTTCGTGAACAACGACGTTCTGCGCCACGCCCCTGACGTCCCGGGCAACCTTCATCCTTATGCCGCGCTCATCATCCACGATGAGCACATGATTGCTGTTCGGGTCGAGATTCCGCTGAATGGTTGCCACGAGTGTCGCGTATTCGTTGCGGACCATTTCGCCTTTGGTATCTGTGGGCTTGTATTCGCTCATGACCGTCTCCTCCGGATAACAGCATGTGTTTGCATCCCGTTTTTCCCGTTCAGAATACTACGGTGAACACTGTTCCTGCGTCCGATGTCTGGCATCGGATTCCACCACCATTTACATTCACTATCTTCTTGGTAATGGTCAGGCCGAGGCCTGTTCCGCCTTCTTTCTTGGTCTTGAAAGGAATAAACAGGTTGTCGGCGATTTCCCGCGGCATCCCGGGCCCGTTATCTGCGACCTCGACGCTGATCCGGCCGTCGACCAGTGACGACTTCACGGTGATGGTGGCATCGGCGACGGCATGAACAACCAATGCCTCGATGGCATTCTTGCACAGATTGAAGAACGCCATCTTGAGCTGCGCGGGATCCAACTGTCGCCTGGCAATGCGCTTGTCCCCCTCGAACACGACTGCGGTCACAATCGGCTGGTCCTTGGCGAATGCCCGCGCCGATGCCACGACTTCTGCGAGCACATCGTTGATATCGGCCTCGATAAAATGCGGTTCGTATATCTTGGTGAATTCGAGGTAGGTCTTCGCCAGCGCCGCGCCCTCGCCAACGGTGGAGCGGGTCAGCTCTAGGTCCCCGGAAATAGTTTCATTACTGAAGATATCCGGGGCTTGCTGCTCGATGTCCGACTTGAGGTAGCCGAGCCACGATTGGGCCGAGATAAACTTGTTTTTCAGCTCGTGGATGGCCTGGTAGGAGGTCTGCCGCAGGGTGATTACTTCCATGCCGAATGCGATGTTCGGAAGAATGAGGAATATGCCCGACAAATGATCGTATTGCTCCTGTCTGAACGTGGCCAGGTCAAATTCTTCTGGCCCGGCTTCGACCTGCACTCCGGGCAGGACATTCGAGTCGAACAGGAGCTGCAGCGCGCCTGCGTTTCGGTGCGTTGAGCCGTCGGTCGCAGATTGGTGTATTGAAGGGATGGGAATGCTGAGCAGGTACCGCGTGGCGCTGTTTGTCTGGGCGTCGATGCCGGCAAAATGCCGCTTGTCGGTCGGAGCATAGGTGTAGATGATGCGGCCGTTGCGCACGGTTGCCCCGGCGATGCTGTCGAACGGCACCCTTGCCCCGACAACCCCCGGAACATCGGAGAACAGGAATTGGAGGTAGGGTCCTTCTTCGCCGAGAATGGAGCCGCCTGTTGCGCCGGAGATGTCTATGCATGCCTGCAGCGCGCGTTCGAGCATTTTCTCCGGCGTGCTGCCGAGGCTACACTGCACGATTTCCCGAAGGTGCTCCGCCAGTGCCTGATTGTGAAGTGGTGCGCTCATGCAACTAAGGGACGATAGCAATTCCATGCTGCTTCATCAACCCCATTGGTCGGAATGGGCACAATGGCCGGGGTTTTGCAATTGCCACGGGCGTACGGGAGTGCTACGGTTCCTGCATACTCGGTTCCCGTTGAATGGCGCCGGCCTGATGGAGTCCACCCGTGGCTGATGTAAGGATCAAGTGCGCTAAGTGCGGCAAGGAAATGATGGTGTCGGAGTATGTGTCGTCCGACGCACTCGGCGATTGTTCCTGTGGCGCGAAGCTCCTCATGCCGCAGATCCCCAAGAAGAAACAGAACCCCACCACGGTGCGTTATGCGCGCGACCCGGCGACGATCGAAGCGGAAGCAAATCGTCCGCGTTTTCGCGCAAGACGTTCATCCACCCTCGTGCGGCTCGGAAGCTGGCGTATTTCGGAATATGGCATGAGCTGGTTGATTTTCCTGCTGCTGGCCAGCGTGTTGTCTTACTTCCGCTATTCGGACGCGCTCGCCAAGACCTCGCTGGAAACCTATACGTTCTGGGGGATGGTGGCGATGGGGTTGTTTCACATGGTAGTAATAGTCGACGCCTTCTACAACGAGTTCTTCGAGGGGCTGGTTTCCCTGATGATCCCGCCCTATTCGCTTTACTACCTGTACTTCAAGTCGGACTCGTTCGCGCTGAGGGCAATTGTTGGCGGACTTGCCGTGGCGTTCGGACTCGACATGGTCGAACTGTGTGTCGACCAGCTGTCGGGCTATGTCAAGGAAGTCAACGACTTCATCTGGTCCGGCGGCGGCTGACCGGAATTTCTGTCGGCAACCTGCTACCAGGAGAGCTTTCACAGAAGGCCGCACTTGTCCGCCTGTTATTGAGCCATTTGGCAGTTGCCCCTACAGGTTGTGTGTCCTGCCAAATGGAGCAAGTGTAGGTAGCGACATATGGTGTTCGAAGAATGCCATATGGCGTTACCTCCAGCGGAAGATCATTGGTTCGGCCGAGACCGACAAAGCGGCTCGATTAAGCGTAACCAAGTAAGAGTGGAACTACGTGTGCGATGAAGTGTAGGGGTAACAGGAGTAGCAACTGTGGCGCAACTATTTAGCCATGAGGATCTGGACGTTTATCAGGCAGCGCTCCACCTCGTGACTTGAAGGTCGCAGCCCATGACACTTAGTCCCTCCCTTCACCGTACACTTCATCCCATACTTACTTGGTTACGCTTAATCGACCAGCTTCGTCGTTCTTGAGCTTGGAAGAAACCCATAATCCACCCACAGATTCTGCGCAAGACCCCTATATGATGGCCGCACGGGCTATGGCCCGCGGCTTTCGATCCACTGAACAATCCTGCCGGCAAGTTCCTGTTTTGTCATGAGCACAGGGGCCCCGGGCTTGGCCGAGGCGGTGATGAGGGTGGCCATGTTTGTGTCGGACTCAAAACCCGAATCCGGCCGTGCCACATCATTGGCAACAATGAGGTCTAGTTTCTTTGCGACCAGTTTGCGGGATGCTTCTTCCAGCAGGTTGCCGGTCTCCGCCGCAAAGCCGACGAATATGCGTGAGCCTTTTGCCGGGGCAATGGTTCCAAGGATATCCGGCACGGGTTCGAGCTGGAGGTTCCGCGGCATGTTGTTCTTCTTCAGCTTTTCGGCAATTACCTCCGCGGGCCGCCAGTCGGCGACGGCCGCAGCCATGACAAGCGCATCGCACCATTCGAGTTCCCGGCGGACGGCATGCAACATGTCGTCGGCTGTTTCCACTGTTATCACGCGCGGGATCGCCGACAGGTCCACGGAAACCGGCCCGGCAATAAGCGCCACCTCGTGTCCTCGTTCGATTGCCGTGAGTGCAAGGGCAAGCCCCATCTTGCCGGAGGATCGGTTTGAAATGAAACGAACGGGATCAATCGGTTCGCGGGTGGGTCCGGCTGTTATGAGTATCTTCATGAGCTCACCAAAGCGGCATTCCGTTCGAAAGGCGGAAAAAGCGAACGGTTAACCGGACAGAGTGTCTATTTTTCAAGCTGGGCCTTGCGTTCGTAGAATTCATCAACTGCCGAGTTGAGTTTCGCAATAGCCGGGTAGTTGTCGGCAGTGGTATCCTGAAGCTCCTTCAGCAGCTTCTTCTGATGCGACGAGAGGTGGGACGGCACCTCTACGGTGATTTGAGCATGCAGGTCGCCTTTCCCGTAGCCGTTTACGCGCGGCATTCCCTTGTTGCGAAGTCGGAATACTTTGCCCGGTTGCGTCCCCGCCGCGATCTTGAGTTTTGCGTAACCTTCAAGGGTGGGCACTCGCACTTCGCCGCCGAGCGCCGCGGTTTCGATGGGAACGGGAACATGGCAGAGAAGGTCGTCATCCGCTCGCTCAAACAACGAATGTGCCTTGACGTGAATTACGACGTAGAGGTCGCCCGACGGACCGCCCGAGGAACCGGATTCGCCCTTACCGGAGAGCCGAAGGCGGGATCCTGTTTCAACGCCCTTTGGTATCTTCAATATTACTCGTCTGCGCGCCTTTGTGCGACCCTGGCCCCCGCATGTGCTGCACGGTTCCGTAATCATCTTGCCGGCCCCGCCGCAGACGGGACAGGTCTGGCGCATCTGGAATAACCCGCCCCCTGATACAACTACGCCGTGGCCATTGCACTGGCGGCAGGTCTCCTTCTTCGTACCCGGCTTGCTCCCGCTGCCGTGGCAGGTCTTGCACTCTTCAGAAATGGGCAACGTGATCTCGCGTTCGGAACCGAATGCGGATTCTTCAAAATCGATCTCGAGGTCAAACCGGAGGTCAGCGCCACGTTGTGGGCCGCCTCGCTGTCTCCCTCGGCCGCCGCCGAACAGGTTGTCGAATACGCTGCCGCCGCCGAATACACTGCTCAAGATATCTTCGATGTCCTGGGAATGGGTGAAGTCCCTGGAGAAATCGAAGCCACCTGGGCCAAATGCGGATTTGAGCCCGTCATGTCCGAACTGGTCGTATTTCTTGCGCTTGTCGGCATCGCTCAGAACTTCGTAGGCTTCGGAGACTTCTTTGAACCGGTTTTCGGCGTCCTTGTTCCCCGGGTTGCGATCGGGATGGAACTGCATGGCAAGTTTGCGATAGACCTTTTTGATTTCGTCCGGCCCCGCGGACCTGCCGATGCCAAGGACTTCATAGTAATCACGTTTTGTTGCCATGTGCTCTTACTCTTTCCCGGGTTCCCCGCGCTGCTCCTGGGGTTCCGAATCTTCCTCAGCCGTTGCATCCGGGGCATCGGTGCGGTCGTCGTCGGCCACATCCTGGTCGTCCTCGTTGGAGGATGCCACGACAACCTGTGCTGCACGGAGAAGTCTCTTGCCGGATTTGTAGCCTCGTCGTATCTCGTGGATGATTGTGCCGCCGGGTTCATCGGACGGAACATGTGAAACAGCTTCGTGCAGGTTGGGATCCTGCATGCCGGTTGCCGGCACGGGCTCGAGCCCGAATTTCGTCAGGACACATGTGAACTGGTCCGACAGCATCCGGTAACCTGCCAGAAATGTTCCGTCGGGATCATGGTCGGCCGCGGCTCTGAGGCCGAGTTCAATATGATCGAGAACAGGCAGTAGTTCCTCGAGCAGTTCATCCTGAGCTCTGCGCGAGGTTTCCTGGCGCTCGCGCAGAACGCGTTTCCGGAAATTGTCGAAGTCGGCGCGCAGCCGGAGATAGCGGTCGTCCTGTTCCACCTTTTCCGGGGCGGCGCCAGGCGAGGGGCCGTCCTCTGCCTGAGCCTGGCTGGAAACAGGATCCTGATGGGCCTGCTCCTTGTCACCCCCGAGGGGGTCTTTCTTTCTGCGTTTCATATCGTCCTCTATCTACCCAGGAATGCTGCGATTGGCAAGAAACCAGCCGCCCGCGCGCGACGCCGACTGACTCGCGCAATTGTGACGGGTTCCGGATGAAATACGCGCTCACGATACGAAAACGCAAGGACTCGTGGCAAGCCTATCCCGCATATTGCTTGATGCGCGTTCAGCATGGGGACCATCGGGGCTATTCCCGGGGCGCGACACGCAGTGTGATGAGCGTTATGTCGTCATATTGAGGCGTTGCCCCCACAAACTCGAGCAGAGCCCCGCGCACGTTCCGCGCGACATCGTCCGCCGATCCGCCTGCCTGCAATGTTGCCGCGGCGCTTTCGATGAGCCCGGCCGTCTTCCACTCGCGCTGATCCTTGTCCAAGGCCTCGGTGACGCCGTCGGTATATGCGACAAGTGTTTCGCCTTCTTCGAGGGTTGTGCTGATTTCCTGGAGTTCCTCATCGAAAACGGCCGGCTCGGCGATGCCGAGCGCCATGCCGGTCGATTCCAGGAACCGGTGACTGGTTCCATCGGCGGAGAACACTATCGGTGCAGCATGGCCAGCCCTGGCAGCTTTGAGTTCGCCGGACCTGGAATCGAAGATCATGTAAAGAACGCTGATGAAGATATCCTCGGACAGATCCTTGCTGATAATGGCATTGGCCGTTTTCAGTACTGCGGCAGGACTGGGATTGGCGGGTGCGTGACTCCTGAGAATGGATCGGCAGATTGACATGATGAGCGCGCCGGAGATTCCCTTGCCGGAGACATCTGCTACGACAATGCCCAGCTTGTTCTCGTCGACGACTATGAAGTCATAGTAATCGCCGCCGATCCCGCGGGCGGGCATGCAGAATGCCGCGGCATCTACCCCAGGGAGAGCAGGTACACCGGAGGGCAATAACGCGGCCTGTATCTGTCGTGCTATTGTGAGGTCGTAGTCTATCTGTCGCTTTTCATCCAGGGCAACGCTCTGTTCCATGTAGTAGATCGACACGGATGCCTGGTCGGCGAGCGACTGCAACAGGTGCTGGTCGGTTTCCGTGAAAGGGGTATCGTCTACCCGGTTCATTACAACAAGCACGCCGCGTATCTGATCCTGGAATCGCATTGGGACCAGAAGCATCGAGTGAACGGTGAGGAACTCCTGTTCGAACCGGGGTATTCTCGAATCGAGTTCGGCGTTTATGATAAGGGTGGCGGCACCGTCGGAGAAGACGGAGCCAACGAGCCCTTCTCCCGCCCGAGTGGTCTGCTCGGCGGCCATCTTTGCAGCAGCGCGTAGCTTGCTTTCGGCATCATTGATATCGGATGTCAGGCCGCCTATGATCGGGGGAAACGCGCCGGATACGGCTCTGGCCCGAAGTGTTTCACCGTCAGGCTCTACGAGGTACAGGGCGCCTGCCCCGGCCCGGGTGGTCCGCTGGGCATAGAACAGGACTCTCTCGAGCAGTGCGTCCTGGTCGATCTGGTCCCCTTCGGCGAATACATCGCCAACGTCATGTACGAAGCTGAAGGCGATATCCTTTTCGCGAAGGAGCGTGTCGCGATCGATCCGCAGTTGGCGCTGCCGTCTGAGCAGCAGGATTATGCCCAGAATGCTTGCCACGAAGAGTAGCCATGGAACAAGAGAGGAGTTCATGATATGGCCCGGGAATCACCTGGTGTCATCGTGACGAGTTTCTTTCCTGAGGAAAGCAAGTACATCTTTGAACCGATCGTGATTATCGGGTGAGACGTCGGCAAGTGCCTCGTGCGCTGAGAGAACGGTATCGGCCGCGACGTCCTTGCTTTCCTCTCCGATATTGAGCGCGGAGAGGCTCACCACCTGCGAAATTCGCTGAATAAGCTCGGGCTCTAATTCGCCGTGCCGGTCGTTCTCTATGAGCCGGTCCAGGCCGAGGGTGTGAAGAAGCTCGTAAATCGCGTCGTCCACATTTACCATGACAACGCGGCCCCCGCCCATCGTCTTCAACTTCGATACGAACCCGGCGAGTACGCCCATGAAGGTGCTGTCCATTCCCCGGCATTCTCCCATGTCGAAGGTGAACAATCTGTACCCCTTCCCCGCCATGTTCGTGAGGAATCGCTTGAGGGCCGAGCTTGTGCGGATGGAGCCTTTGCCTTTAAGACGGACAAACGCACACGATTCGCACGTGGCAACCAGCAGAGCATCTCCCTGTCCGCCGGATGTCCCCATTGATCAATCCCCCAAGAAGCCTGTCGCGGACCGTAGCACTGGCTTTGTGGGATGGTCAAGAATCATTCTTGTCGTTGGCGTGCCATCCCGTAGAATCCAGTTCGGTCCCTTGGTGTGGACCCGCTGATGTGCGAAAGGCGTATTATAGATGAGAGTGTGTATCGACATGCAGGCGGCGGTGACGCAGCGCGCGGGCATCGGGCGGTATGCTACAGAACTCGTGCCCCGGCTTGCGGTACAGGCGGCCGATTCGTTAAGCCTCTTCTACTTCGATTTTCTTCGGCAGGCCGCCGCGCCCCATGCGCCGAACGCGGAGATTCGAACTGCCCGATGGTGCCCGGGCCGCGTTGTGGAGAAGGCCTGGCTGATGTTCGGGTGGCCCCCGTTCAATTTCTTTTCGGGCCAGGCAGATGTGTTTCATTTCCCGAATTTCCTGCTGCCGCCGCTCTCCCGGGGCCGATCGGTGGTAACGATTCACGATACCGCGTTCCTCCGCATGCCCGAGACTGTTGAAACACGGAATCTTCATTTCCTGCGCACGCGGATCGCGGAGACAATTCGCCGGGCTGACGCAATTATCGCCGTCTCGGATTTCACCGCCTCGGAAATCAAGGAACTTCTACATGCGGACCCGGCCAAGGTGCACGCTATCCATTCGGGGATCTCGCCGGACTTCCGCGCGCCACCGGATGATGTGATCGCAACGGTCTCGCGCCGGCGTGGACTCGACCGGCCATACATCCTGACGGTGGGCACGCTGGAACCCAGGAAGAATATTCCTTTCCTGATCGATGTTTTCGAGAAGATGCCCGACTTCGACGGGCTGCTGGTTATAGCCGGATCGCCGGGCTGGAAGTACGGCCCGATTCTTGATCGGATCAAGACCTCAACACGAGCAACGGACATTCGCCACGTGGAACACCTCTCGGACGATGAATTGAGGGCTGTCTATGCAGGCGCGGACCTGTTCATGTTCCCATCTCTTTACGAGGGCTTCGGGTTCCCCCCGCTCGAAGCGATGGCATGCGGAACGCCGGTGCTTGCGTCGGCCGGCGGTGCATTGCGCGAGGTGCTCGGCGATGGGGCGGTCATCATGGAAGAGTATGATGCGGAATCCTGGGCTGCCCGTGCCGTGGGGGCGTTGCGCAATGCTGAACTCGCGGAAGCGGGGCGGCGCCTGGTCTCGCGTTATACATGGGAAGAGACGGCACGCAAGACGTGGCAGGTATATGAAACCGTTGCGAAACTCGGGGGGTGAATGAGAATCGCGATCGATGCCAGGTGGATATTCGAGCACGCGTCGGGGATCGGCGTTCATACTCGAGAACTGCTCAAGGGTCTGTCTGCCGTGGACGTGGAGAATGAATATATGCTCTTGTTCGACTCGCCTGAGCGCCTCAGGCCGACGATGGCTGCCATCGCGAGTGCCGGGAACGGCCGCTTCACGGCACGGCTGTTTCCTCACGGGGTCTTCTCAATATCCAGCCAGTTCCTGCTGCCCCGGCTGCTGAGGGAGGAACGCGTTGATGTTTTCCATTCCCCGAACTACATGATTCCTTTTGCAGCGTTCCCGAGATCTCGCGGAGGTAGGCCGAAGTGCGTGGTAACAATCCACGATGTCATTCCGTTGAAATTCAGGGATCATGCGCCGAGGTCCCGGAAGTCGCGATTGTTCCCGTTGTTCCGAAGAGTGATGCTGGAGGTGGGACGGCGGGCGGACCTGATCATTGCCGTGAGTGAATGCACGCGGCGTGATATCGTCGAACAACTCCGCATCCCGTCCGACCAGGTTAACAGGATCATGGTCATTTACAACGGGGTGTCGGGCGAATTCCGACCGCGCACCCACCCGGCAAGGCAGACGGAGCGAAGGACGGTTCTGTATGTGGGGCGGGCGGATCCGTACAAGAATTGCGTTCGACTTGTGGAAGCATTTGCGCTCGCGGCGAAGCAAAGCGATTTCCCTGTTGATCTGTTGATGGTCGGGGGTGCGGATCCACGCTATCCGGAGGCGCGCCTTGCGGCCCTGAGGCTCGGCATTAATAATCGTGTCCGGTGGACGGCCCTGAATGGCCGCGACCTTGTTGAGGCCTATCGGGACGCAGATGTTCTTGTTCTGCCCTCCCTTTATGAGGGGTTCGGGCTGCCGGTTGCCGAGGCGATGGCGTGTGGAACGCCGGTTATCTGCGGTGACCGAGGCGCGTTGCCTGAGGTGGCCGGGGATGCGGCCATCCAGATTGACCCGACAGATACAGAAGGGCTGGCTACCGGCATCATGAGGGTGCTGACGGATCGCGCGCTTGCAGCGGGGTTAGTCGAGAAGGGGCTGAAGCAGAGCGCGCGTTTCACCTGGCAACACGCGGCTAAACAGACAGCGCAAGTCTATCGCGCTTCCATGGTCGCGACGGAAGAATTGCAGAAGAGTCATGACTGATGTTCAATTCCTCAGGGACCGGGAGCTGTACGAGAGGGTGCTCTTGTCGGAAGTGCCGCGCGCGGAAAGGTTTCTCTGGCTGGGAACGTCGGACTTGAAGGACCTCCATGTCGATAAGGGGTCACGCATGGTTCCGTTCCTCGAAGTGATCTCGGACCTGGTCGAGAGGGGGGTGCAGATTCGCCTTCTTCATGCGAAGGAACCGGGCCCGGCCTTTCGTGAGGACTTTGATAGGTATCCCCGCCTGCTCGGCGGCATCGAACGCGTGTTGTGTCCACGGGTGCATTTCAAATTGATCGTGGTGGATGGGGTGTTTGCATACACGGGGAGTGCGAACCTGACAGGCGCAGGGATCGGCGCGAAGAGTGATGACCGGCGCAACTTCGAGAATGGTATTGTCACGACGGATCCGGAATTGATCGGGCAGATCATGGATCAGTTCGATTCAATATGGATGGGAACGCGATGCGAGGGATGTAAGCGCAAGGAGTATTGCGCTGACTGCCGGTTGCTCCTGGAGACGGATGGGCCGGACCCCGGCTGAGCTGCACCGGGTCTGATTTCGACCGGCTCGCCGGAATCGGCCCTTTTGCCTGCGTTCTCGGCACATCTTTTGCACGAACCGGTCTGCAACGTCTATATGCCGGGCTGATCTGGCGGCAATTGCGGGGCTCCGGGGGGGGCGGCCGAGGTTCCTCCCCTTTTTGAGCTACAGAAGGGTTGACACGGCGTGTGCGCCATCGTATGTTACGCCCCTTGTTTCGGAACAAATGCCATGGAACCATATGCCATAGTTGAGACCGGCGGGAAACAGTACCTGGTAAAACAGGGCGATTCTCTGCAGGTTGAACGCCTCAGCGCCGAAGTCGGTGCCAAGGTGGCGCTGGACTCCGTGTTGGCGGTGTCGGACGGCAAGGAATTGCAGGTAGGCACCCCGATGGTCAAGGGCGCGAAGGTGGCGGTTGAAGTGGTCGAGCACGTTCGTGGCCCGAAAGTTGTATCTTTCGTCAAGCGGCGAAGAAAAGGATCCCAGCGCAAGGTTGGACATCGCCAGGAATTGACGGTTTTGAAGGTGGCAGACGTCAGTAAGGCCTGACGACGATTTCGCGGAGGCTGCAATGGCACACAAAAAGAGTTCAGGCGCCGCAAAGAACGGGCGAGACAGTCATTCGAAGAGATTGGGGGCCAAGGCCGCGGACGGCCAGACGATATCCGCAGGAAGTATTCTGGTTCGTCAGCGCGGAACAAGGATCAGGCCCGGCCTGAATGTGCGGCGCGGTTCCGATGACACGCTGTTTTCCGTCGTCTCCGGTACGGTGCGCTTTGATCGCGCCACACGGCGGGTCAGTGTTGCCCCATCCTCTGCTTAGTTTCCTTCTTTCGGCAGGTCCGATTATACAGAGTGAGTCTGCCGGTACCGTCAGTTTCAACATGCAAGGTGTTCATTCTTCCCCGTGAAATCCAGACAATTCGTAGACAGGGTCACAGTTCAAGCCCAGGCCGGTCCGGGCGGTAACGGTTGCGTGAGTTTCCGCCGCGAGAAATTCATACCGAGGGGCGGACCCGACGGCGGAGACGGCGGCACCGGCGGCAGCATTGTTTTCGAAGCAGACCGGAACGCGGACTCTCTTGTTTCCCTCTTCTATGCACCACATCTGCGCGCCGGCAGGGGCCAACACGGCAAAGGCCAGAAACTGCACGGCAGGAACGGGAAAGACCTGGTGTTCAAGGTGCCGTGTGGCACGCTCGTGCAGGACACGGCTACAGGAGAGATCCTGGCAGACCTGGTTAAGGAGGGCGCCTCCGTGATCGCGGCCACGGGAGGAAAAGGCGGGCTCGGGAACTGTCACTGGCTGACTTCGCAGCACCGGGCGCCCCGCGAACACACTGATGGTGAACCGGGCGAGGAGAAGAGACTGCGCCTGGAACTGAAGGTGGCCGTGCAGGTAGGCATGGTGGGGTTCCCGAACGCAGGCAAGTCTTCGTTGCTGGCGGCAATCAGCCATGCCCACCCGAAGGTGGCGTCGTATCCGTTTACTACACTGCATCCTATTGTGGGTACTATCGTCTTTGACGATTACTCCTCGCTTCACATTGCAGACATTCCGGGACTGATCGAAGGCGCGCATGATGGTGCCGGCCTGGGGCATTCGTTCCTCCGGCATATTGAGCGAGCTTCGGCGCTGTTGTATGTGATTGATATGGCGGGGGTCGACAATCGCAAGCCGTGGGACGATTATGAGACGCTGAGAAACGAGCTGAAACTTCACGACCCGCAATTGCTTCTGAGGCCATGTGCAATTGCGGCTAATAAGATGGACCTGCCGGAGGCAAAGAAGAACCTGCCGGAGTTCCGCACGAAAACCGGAACCCGCCCGATTCCCGTGGTCGCCCTGACCTGCGAAGGCATGGACAGGCTGAAGAAGATCCTGCAACGCCTTGCGAGTGGCCCGCGCCGACGACAGAAGAAGTGACTTCCTGTACGAGCACGCATCGATGCCGGGGAACGAATATGCGGACACTCCGGGAGAGAAGGCGGCACTGCTGATTGCTGAATTTGGCATCAGGTCTGCTCTCGCGGGCAGACCTGCCTGACCGATGGCATTACAACTTGTTCCGCGCTGCCGCCAGCCCGCTTATTGCTTGTTCTTCGTGCGTCCGGGCAGCCGGCATGCCTTTGCACTCGACAGGCGGGAACAGGGCCCATAGCATTCTCCGATGCCGCCCTTCGAGCCGGCATACGAAGTCATGAAATTGATCGACAAACATCTACTGCGCGAATATCTCGTGCCGCTCTGCTTCTGCCTGATCGGGTTCAGCATGCTGTACGTGGTGAGCGGCCTCTTCAACGATGCGGGAGATTTCTTCAAGGCCGGAGTCCGGCCGGGCGCCCTGCTCCGTTTCTACGGCTACTACATCCTGGCCTATGCGGATAGAAGCAATATTGCGTTCCCGGTAATGGTCATGCCGGTTTGCCTGCTGGTGGCGGCACTCTATAGTCTTACCCGCCTGACCCGACAGAACGAGTTAACCGCTATGCGCGCGAGCGGAATCAGTTCGCTGCGATTGATGTGCCCCTTCGTGGCGGTGGCAGTGGCGTTCGGATGCCTGGCGGCGATCATCCAGGAAGTGGCAGCACCATACGCAACGAGGCGCGTTGACGATTTCAGGCGAGAAGAGGTGGGTAAGGCGCCTAACATGGTCCGGGTAATTGAAAGTTTCAAGTATCGTAACCCGGCCGCGTGCAGAACATGGCGTATAGCGCGGATGGACCTGGATAACCCGCGGGAGTTGACGGGGGTCCAGGTGACTGTGGAACGCTCTGCCCGGGGAGGGATCTCGCGCCTGGTGAGGATCACGGCAGACAAGGCAGAGTGGCGAGATGGCCGCTGGTTCTTCCAGAATGTCCGGGAACAGCGGTTCGATAAAGACGATCAGCCCGACGGGCCGGCGTCAGTCCTGGCAGAGGGGTCGCTGGAAATGGCGGCATTGACTGAATCGCCGGAAGACTTTGTTTTTGTGGCCGATAGAACTAATCTTGAAAAGTACGCTTCTTCTGTCACAATATTGCGCTGCCTCGAAAGATACGGCGGGGGCACAGGCCCCGACGTCGTGAGGGCAAAAGTTGATGCGCATTTGAGGCTGGCGATGCCCTGGGTGTGTGTCGTGGCGGTGTTGCTTGGAATTCCTGCCGGCGCCCGCGGCGGGCGGCAGGGAGTGCTTGCAGGGGTGGTTCTGGCCCTGGCGCTGTTTCTTGCTTTTTACGCAGGCATATATGCGTGTGCGTTCCTCGGGAAAACGGGGGTGCTCGCGCCCTGGTTCAGCGCGTGGGTGTCAAATGTCGTCTTCTTTGTTGTTGGCGCGGTCCTTGTCTTGAGAATGAGTTAGTCCGAATCCGCGCGGGGTCGCGGATTGTACGCAGATGAAAGGGTTAATCAATGTCCATAATACATGATCTGTTGGAAAAAGCGGTCTCGGTGGGTGCATCGGACGTCCATATCAAGCCGGACCAGGAACCACACTACCGCGTGAGCGGTCACCTTGTTGAGAGCGGGTTCGAAATCCTGACGACGAAACAGCTCGAGGAAATTGTCCTCGATATTCTTCCTCCGCATCTGACTGAAATGTACAAGGCCGAACACGAAGCTGACTTCTCGCATGTGGAAGAGGATGTTGGCCGGTTTCGTGTGAACATTTTCATGGCCCAGCATATCCCGACGCTCGCGATGCGACACGTTAAGACCGATGTCCCAAGCTTGTCGGAACTGGGCCTGCCGCCGGTTCTCGAGAAGCTCGCACTGGTGCCGAGGGGTATCATTCTTCTCTCCGGCACAACTGGATCGGGCAAATCAACGACGCTGGCGGCAATCATTCAGCGGATTAACCAGAACTTGCGCCGCCGCATTATAACGATTGAAGACCCGGTCGAGTACATCTTCCCAGACCAGCAGAGCCTTATTACCCAGAGGGAGATCGGGCTTGATACGCTGTCGTTCAACGCCGCGCTGAAACGGGTCATGAGGCAGGATCCTGACGTGATTATGGTCGGTGAAATGCGCGATCATATCAGCTTCATGGCCGCACTGGCCGCCTCGGAGACGGGGCATCTGGTCCTTTCCACGCTGCATTCGGGCACAGCCGATAAGTCGATCTACCGTATTCTGGACCTGTTCCCGGCAAGCGAGCGAGACCAGATGCGTATGTCGCTTGCAGCCAACCTTCATGCGATCATCTGCCAGCGGCTTATTCCAACAATTCGCGGGGGCGTAGTGCCGGCTTGTGAGATTCTTATAAACACTCCTACGGTCCGCAAGCTGTTGAACAAGAATCAACTGGATATCATCAGCGCTGCCATTGAGACCGGTGGTGAGGACGACATGCAGAACTTCAACAAGAGCGTTTATGACCTGATCAAGGCGGGCCTGATTTCGGAGAGTGAGGGCATGCGCCACGCCAGCAACCCCGAAGCCCTGAGAATGAATCTCCAGGGCATATTCCTCGACGAAGGCAGGCGCATTCTCGCAACATAAGGCTGGCACGCGGACCGTCGATCCGTTGCACGTCGTGGTCCTGGGGTATTGTCTTGATGTATGCGCTCAGCGGGAAAGTGGTGCTGGTTACCGGGTCCACCCGCGGTATCGGGCGCGCGATTGCCGCGCGCCTGCTGGAAGCCGGGGCAACGGTGGGAATTCACGGGCGCGATATGGCAACGGTCCGTGGCGTTTGCGCGGAGCTTGCATCCGATCCATCTCGTACTATAGCGGTTGCGGGCGACTTCTCAGATCCCTCCCGTGCTGCTGCTGCTGTTCGCGAGGTCACAGAGGTGACAGGAAAGCTGGATGGCCTCGTGAATAATGCGGGCGGTGGTAAGGCAGTGGCATTCCGCGGAATGGAACTTGAGAAGTGGCGGCAGACGTTTGCAGTGAACCTGGAGGCTGCGGTTCTTGCGTGTCGGGAGGCATACCTGGTGATGCGCCGACAGGAGGGTGGCAGCATGGTGAATGTGGCCTCGATTGCAGCGCATGGCCCCGGGAAATGGATGGGCGCGGATTACGCGGCAAGCAAGGCGGGACTGGTGAGCGTTACGCGGAGCCTGGCCCAGGAGGCCGCACAATTCGGGATTCGCGTGAACGCAGTGTCGCCGGGGTTGATCGAAACGGATATGACCGCGGTGCTGGGCGATGCGCAGAAGAAGTCGCTCCATATTCCCATGAACCGGTTGGGGCGACCCGATGAGGTGGCGGAGGTGGTCGTGTTTCTTCTTTCGTCAGAATCATCATATATGACAGGTCAGGTGTTGCACGTGGATGGTGGGATGTTGATGTGAGCGGGGAATAATGAACGCTAAACGACAGGTTGTGGTTACAGGGATGGGGCTTATAACGCCGCTCGGACTCGACGAGCAGACTTTCTGGCAGAATATGCTGGCCGGACGCTCCGCGATTCGTCGCATCAGCGCGTTTGATGTTGCAGAACTTTACAAGGCCAAGAACGGAGCGGAGGTGGACAGCGAACAGCTCGCGGCGGCGTTGGAGGCGGCGAAGATCAGGGCGTCGGACAGAACGGTCGACATGGGCCTGCTGGCAGCATCGGCGGCGCTAGCCTCGGCAGGCCTGCTCGATGCGGAGGGACGCTGCACAGAGAAAGGGGTGGCTACGATTATCGGTAGCGGCGGCGGCCCGATCCTGACAGTGGAAGAAGGGTATCGCCGCTTCGCAGAACTGGGGGACCGCGGGATGCGGCCTACGTCGATTATCCGTGGCATGCTGAATGTAATCTGCTCGCATTTGTCGATGCGATACCGGCTGACGGGTCCGAATTATATGGTGGTTTCCGCATGTACATCGTCTACGAACGCGATGGGTATTGCCTTTCGAATGATCCGTGACGGCTATGCGGACAGGGCTTTGTGCGGAGGGACGGAATCGTTCTTTGCCTCCTTAGTGTACCGATGCTGGGATAAGCTCGGAGTGATGTCAACCAACCCGGATCCGGCAGCGGCAAGTAGGCCATTCGACACGAACCGCGATGGGTTTGTGCTGGGGGAAGGGGCCGGAATGCTGGTGCTGGAGTCGCTGGAACAAGCAAAGGCACGCGGGGCTGTAATTCGCGGCGAAATCGCCGGCTATGGAGAATCGTCGGACGCGGAACATATGACGCGGCCGAGTGTTGAGGGACAGGTCCGGGCAATGCGCGCGGCACTCGAATCGGCAGAAACCTCGGCGGATGAAATCGGGTTCGTGAATGCACACGGAACGGCGACGAAGACAAATGATGAATGTGAAAGCAAGTCGGTGCGCGAGGTACTCGGAGGCTCGGCGGATCGGGTGCCGGTGGCATCGAACAAATCTTTCTTCGGCCACATGCTGGGGGCGTCCGGCGCTGTTGAGACAGCAGCAGCTCTGCTTGGCCTGGAATGTGGCCGAGTGCCGCCGAATCTGAATCTTGTCAATCCAGACCCGCTGTGTAATCTTAACCTGGTGGGCAAGGATGCGATCGACGTCAATGCGTCCGTTGTCATGAAGAACAGTTTCGGATTTGGCGGCAACAACGCTGTGCTCATTCTCAGGAAGGCGCCGGTTGGCTGACCTGCGCCATTCGATGGATCCCATTGCGGGAGGAAGGAATTCAACGAGATGACAAGACCGGAAATCGGCGAGAAACTCCGCCAGGTGATGAAGGAATCGGTACGTAAGGAGCTGGACTGGCAGAATGTGACGGAGAACTCCCGGATTGCAGAACTCGGTTTCGATTCACTGTCGATCCTGGACCTTGTCTATGACGTGCAGCAGGCGTTCGCCATAGACTTCGACGCGGAAGAGCTTGTCGGGGTCAGGACGGTGGATGACCTGGTGTCGTTCCTGGAAGCGCGCCTGCAATAACCCCCGCACCCACCCGCGCACGCGGATGAACCGGGCGGGAACTGCGTCAGATCAGAATCAGCACGGCTGCTCCGAGTATGACGCGGTATATCCCGAACGGCCACATCCCATGCCCCGTGAGCCATTTGACGAAGCCGCGTACGGATAATGCGGCGACTGCACCGCTTATGATGAGGCCGACGAGAACAACCCCCGGGCCCGCGAACTCGAGAAGCTGGGGCCCGCTTCGGACCGCTTCATAGAGCGTGGCAGACCCGAGCGTGGGCAGCGCAAGAAGGAAGCTGAACTTTGCGGAGGTGACAATGTTCAGCCCGGCAAGAAGACCGGCGACGATTGTTACCATGCTGCGTGACATGCCGGGCCACATGGCAAGGCACTGCGCGACCCCGATGATCGCTGCTTGCCGCCATGTGACTGAATCCAATCCCGTTGACGGTGCCGTGGCACGACGTGTGCATGATCGCTCGGCAATGATCATGACAATGCCGCCGATGATGAGGGCGGCAGCAACGGGAATGGGCCCAAACAGATGCCGCTTAATGGCGCCATGCAACAGGAGCCCGGTAACGGCGGCAGGAAGAAAGGCAACGGCGAGCAGGCCGGCAAGCCGGAGCCCGGCTTTGTTCTGGCCAAGCAGCCCGAGGCCTATCTGCGCAACCCGTTTGCGATACAGGCCGAGCACCGCGAGGACTGCGCCGAGCTGTATTACTATCTCGTAGGCATCGACGGCAGGCGACTTTATGACTTCGCGGCCAAGCCAGCTGCGGTCACGGCCAAATACGGTGAGCTTCATCAGGTGTCCGACAAGGATCATGTGCCCGGTGGAAGATATGGGGAGGTATTCGGTGAGGCCTTCAACCACGGCGAGCGTTGCGGCTTCACGCATGTGGATCGCAGCAACCGGGGTGACATGTGCCTCGGCCTCCGCGGCGGCACTGCAGAAAGACCCGGCAAGCGCAACAGCCACGAGGGCCGCGCACAGTAGCGGTCTGCGCTTGCGCGTTCCGAATTGCATGAGGGCGCTACGAAGCCTGTATGGCCGCCTGTGCGGCCGCAATCCGCGCAATGGGTACGCGGAAGGGACTGCAACTGACGTAGTTCAGCCCCAGTTTGAAGCAGAATTCAACGGATGCTGGATCCCCGCCCTGTTCCCCACATATTCCGACCTTGAGGCCTTTGCGGATCGCGCGTCCCTTGCGTACCGCCATTTCCACAAGCTGCCCGATGCCGTCCTGATCAATAGTCTGGAACGGATCGGCCGCGAGAATACGACGGTCAAGATATTCCCCGAGGAAGCCGCCAATATCATCACGGCTGAACCCGAACCCCATCTGGGTGAGGTCGTTGGTGCCGAACGAGAAGAACTCTGCCTCTTCGGCCATGCGGTCGGCAAGCAGGCAGGCTCGCGGGATTTCAATCATCGTGCCAAACATATGCGGGACCGCTTTGAGCTTCATGCGGGTACAGATATCTGCGTGGACCCGCTTGCACAGTTGCTTCTGGTCCACGAGTTCCCTGCTATCACAGGTCACGGGAATCATTATTTCCGGATGGCATTTCGCACCGGATTTGACCAGTTCGGCCGCCGCCTCGAGAATGGCACGGACCTGCATTTCAGTCACTTCGGGATACGTGACCCCGAGCCGAACTCCACGATGCCCCATCATGGGGTTGCTCTCGTGTAGCTCGTTTCCACGCGTCTGGATGTCTTTGACAGTGATTCCAAGCGCCTTCGCGAGCTCTTTCTGCTTTGCGGGATTCTGAGGAACGAACTCGTGCAGCGGCGGGTCGAGTAGCCTTATGGTAACCGGCATTCCGCCCATCGCGGCCATTGTCGCTTTCATATCGCGTTTGACATAGACGAACAACTGGTCCAGCGCTTTGCGTCGTTCTTGTTCGGTGGCGCTGAGGATCATCTTGCGTAACAGGAACAGGGGCTTTTCGCTGCCTTTGCCGTAGAACATGTGCTCAGTTCTGAAGAGCCCTATTCCTTCCGCCCCGAAAGCGCGCGCGGCTCGTGCATCAGCAGGCGTATCGGCATTTGCACGCACCCCGAGTGTGCGGAACTTGTCCACAATCTTCATGAACCGCTGGAATCGGGGGTTTTCCGTTGCATCAATCATCTTGAGCTGGCCCTTGTAAACCAGGCCACGGGTCCCGTTCAGGGTGACGAAGTCGCCTTCGCGTAATGTTTGTCCGCCAGCCGTTGCCCGGCGCTGTTTTGCGTCGACGTGCATGTCGCCGGCGCCAACTATACAGCACTTGCCCCACCCGCGGGCAACGAGCGCGGCATGACTTGTCATGCCGCCGCGTGCGGTCAGAATGCCCTCTGCAGCGCGCATACCCTCGACATCCTCTGGATTGGTCTCTTCACGAACGAGTATGACGCACTTGCCGGCTTTCGCCCACTTCACGGCATCAGCGGCCGTGAACACAAGCTGACCGACCGCGCCTCCGGGGCCGGCGGGTAACCCTTTTGTGATCGGGCTGGCCTTCTTCTCGGCGGCAGGATCGACAATCGGATGAAGCAACTCGTCAAGTTGTGCGGGCTTGACGCGCATTACCGCCATCTTTTCGGTAATGAGTTTTTCGCGCAGCATGTCCATGGCCACGTTGAGAGCGGCTGTGCCGGTTCGCTTGCCAACGCGCGTTTGCAGCAGGAATAGTTTGCCGTCCTGAATAGTGAATTCAATGTCCTGCATGTCGCGGTAATGCCGCTCGAGCTTCTTCTGAATGCCGTCCAGTTCCCTGTAGCTCTTCGGCATCGCTTTTTCAAGCGAGACAAGATGCCGGTTTTGATCGCCCTTTGTGGATTCATTGAGCGGCGACGGAGTGCGCGTGCCGGCAACGACGTCTTCGCCCTGTGCGTTGGCAAGCCACTCGCCATAGAATTTTCGTTCGCCCGTAGCGGGGTTACGCGTGAAGGCAACGCCTGTGGCAGATGTGTCGCCCATGTTTCCGAAGACCATGGCCTGTACGTTTGTTGCTGTGCCCCAGTCGTGGGGAATTGATTCAATATTGCGATAAGCAATGGCTCTGCGTCCGTTCCAGCTCTTGAAGACAGCGCTTATGCCGCCCCATAATTGCCGCATGGCATCGTCCGGGAACGATTTGCCCAAGACCTTCTTTACGCGCGTGCGATATTCACGGCAGAGGTACTTGAGGTCGGCGACAGTGAGGTCTGTATCGTTCTTGTAGCCTTTCTTCTTCTTGAGGCTGCCCATGATGTGTTCGAGCTGCGCGCGAATTCCTTCGCCCTCCTTGGGTTCAATTCCCTCGGCCTTTTCCATGACGACATCGGAATACATGGTGATGAGCCGGCGATATGCATCGTAAACGAATCGTTCGTTGCCGGTCTTTGCGACGAGCGCGGGCAGTGTCTTCGAGCAGAGCCCGATGTTCAAAACGGTTTCCATCATGCCGGGCATGGACTGGCGGGCGCCGGACCGACAGGAGAGAAGCAGCGGGTTGCGGGTGTCGCCGAATTTCATGCCCATCTCGCGCTCTACCCGTTTCAACGCTTTCTCGACTGCGGCTTTGAGGGATTTCGGGTATTTCATGCCGCTTGCAAAGTATTCGTTGCAACATCCGGTGGTGATGGTGAAACCGGACGGCACTGGAATGCCGAGCTTGCTCATCTCGGCCAGATTGGCGCCTTTGCCGCCAAGCAGGTTCTTCATGCCGGCATTACCTTCGCCTTTGCCGCCACCAAACGAGTACACGTATTTCCGGGTCTTTGCTCCAGCCATTGTTACACACTCCTGTTTCCTTGTTGCAGATGTGACCCCCAAGAGATACCGCACAAAGGGGGATTCCGTACGCAGAAGCAGACTCTAGCAAACGGCGTGCGGCTGTCAAGCCGGACCGATAGCGGCAATGGATGTTTGCCCGCGCCGTTACCACTCGGCGTCGAGCGAGAAGAGCAGGTGCCCTTCACTCGGAAAGCTGTATTCGTCCACCGTTACGTTGCTGCCTGCGATGGCCCCGGCAATATCGAACCGGATGGTCTCCGCGCCCAGCGATAGGCCAAGACACCACGCCGGCGGCCCGCCTTCGAGATTCATGAGCATTCCGAACCTTGCCGATATTCCACCCGTGAGCTGGCAGGCTAGTCCACCGCCAAGCTGGCGGGATTTGTATCCGCCTATCATTGTCTCGTTCGCGGTGAGATCCAGATCTGCTGCGGCGGACCACTTGTCGCTTATCGTATAGGCAACGCCTGCGCGCGCCTGCATGTCGGCACTCAATTCCTGGCCAGAGTTCGCCGTGGCGAACGATGGCGAATTGATGTTGCGCAATACAAGACCGGCTGCAAGTTTTTCGGTCTCGTCAATGTACTGAACGCCAAGGTCCATCCCGAATCCAGTGTCGGTGTTGTCGCCATTCAACAGGTGATCCTCAACGTCCTCAAAGTCTGCGGTTACCGTCTCGGCAATATTATAGGTGGCGGCTGGTATGAGCTTGAGAGCGCCACCGACGTTTATTCGACCTGCCTCCAGCGGGAAAGTGTGCCCGTACGCGAACGGGATTTCGGCGAGAACGAGGCCGCGTGCATACAAGGCGGAATCATTATAGGCAAACGAATTAGGGTCCGTGAGCGGATCGGTGGAATTGATGTGGATTGCGTCGATCGCGGTGTAAACCGCCATTTCGCCACCGCCGAATACGCCGGTCCCGAACTTGCCGATCTTCAGGCCGAAGGTGGCGCCGGGCATGAACATAAGGCCGTCATCCGCCTGTATTGTTACAATTTCGCCGATGATGTTGAGTGCGTCCTGGCTGGCGGGGTTGCCAATGGCGGTGTTCCAGTCGTATCCCATCAGGTTGTTGATGTGGCCGGCGATGCCTGTGTCTCGGACGCCGATACCAAACACTACTGATACTGCGGTATTGCCGGGTTCCTCCGCGAGTGCTGCAGGGTTGTAGTATGACGCGAGCGCGTTTTCCGGGCGAGCAACGCCGGCGCCACCCATGGACAACGCTCTGGGACCGATCATCCGGAATTCGAGTGCACTCGCGGGCATTGCTACGGACAACACCAGCGCCGCCGTTGTCGCCATCAACCTGCCTATATTCCTCATTATCAACCCCCCTGTGTGCTTTTTGCGCGGCCGGCCCGCCGCATTATGCCCGGTGGAAAACCTATCGGATGAATCTAGTGCGTCGCCGTCTGTCTGGCAAGAATAAAGCGGCCCCTCCGGCCTGTATACAAGGCCCCTTCCGGAGGATCGAGGCTGGACATCTCGGGCACATTAAAGTATACGGTAGAGCTCTGGTTTGGACTACAGTCTCAGCGGGGGAGAACTAGCTATGGACACTCTTACACGTGCAGCAAATACAATTCGGGGCTTGGCAATGGACCAGGTGCAGGCCGCCAATTCTGGACATCCCGGCATGCCTATGGGCGCAGCGGACTACACCGCCTGCCTGTTCCTGAATCATCTCAAGTATTCTCCAGACGATATGAACTGGCCGGACAGGGATCGGTTCGTGCTGTCGGCAGGACACGGATCCGCCCTGCTCTACAGCGTTCTGCACCTGATCGGCGTGGATCTGCCGGTCGAAGAGCTGAAAGCGTTCCGGCAATTTGGGAGCCTGACGCCCGGCCACCCGGAACATGGGCATACGCCCGGCGTGGAGACTACGACGGGGCCGCTCGGCAACGGCTGCGCGAACGCCGTGGGCATGGCACTTGCCGAACGGATGCTTGCTGCCCGGTTCAACACGGAAGATTTCTCCCCGGTTGATCACTATACCTACTTGCTCTGCAGTGACGGCGACCTGATGGAAGGGATCAGCCATGAGGCGTTTTCGCTTGCCGGCCACCTGGGGCTGAACAGGCTGATTGCGATTTATGATTCCAATCGTATCACGATTGAGGGCTCGACAGATCTTGCCTACAGCGATGATGTGCGGAGTCGGTTCAAAGGCTATCACTGGAATGTGAAAGAGATTGATGGTCACGACTGCTCGCAGATTCAGAAGGCCTTGGCGGCGGCAAAGCGATCGAAGAAGCCAACGTTGATAATCGCGAATACTCACATCGCCCAGGGCTCACCTAATCTCCATGACTCCTCGAAGGCACATGGCGAGCCGCTTGGCGAAGATGAGGTCCGCGCAACACGACGGAACCTGGGCCTCCCCGAAGCCCTCTCTTTCCATGTTCCGGATGATGTTCGGGAACTCTTCGCCCTGCGCAGGGCGAAGATGGGGCGGGCGGCGAAGCGATGGCATGCGGGCCTGCGGAAATACCGGGCGCAATATCCGGAGAAGGCCGCAGAATGGGACCGGTACATGGCAGGTAGCCTGCCTGAGAACCTTCAGGAGCTTCTCCCGTCATTCGATAAGCCGATTGCTACCCGTGCGGCATCGGGCAAGATGATCCAGTCACTTGCAAAGGCAATACCATGGCTGGTGGGGGGCTCAGCAGACCTTGCGCCAAGTAACAAGACGCGGATGACAGAAGAGGCTTCCGTTTCGTCCGAGAATTATGGCGGCCGGAATCTGCACTTCGGAATCCGTGAACACGCCATGGCGGGCATTATGAACGGGATGGCTTTGCATGGTGGGTTCCGGGTCTTCGGCGCAACGTTCCTCGTGTTTCTGGATTACTGCAGGCCTGCGGTGCGCCTGGGCGCGTTGATGGGCCTTCCGATAACGTATGTCTTTACCCACGACAGTTTCTACGTGGGCGAAGATGGCCCAACGCACCAGCCAATAGAGCAGCTGGCGAGTCTTCGCTGTATGCCGAACGTGACTGTTATTCGCCCTGCGGATGCGACGGAAACTGTCGCGGCGTGGGTTGCCGCGTTGAAAAATACCTCGGGGCCGACGGCTCTGTTGCTGACGAGACAGAACTTGCCTGTGCTGGACCGAAGCATATATCCTCCGGCTGCCATGCTCGAAAAGGGGGCTTATACTCTGTGGCAGAATGACCCCGATCCCCAAGTGGTTCTTCTCGCGAGTGGTTCGGAGGTCCCCCTTGCGCTGGAAGCCGCGCAGCAGCTCGCGGCCGAGCATAAGGTGCGCGTAGTCAGCATGCCGTCCTGGGAACTATTCGAAAAACAGGACGTATCGTACCGCAATGAAGTGATACCGTCCGAAACGGTCAGAATCGCAATAGAGGCGGGCTGCTCGTTCGGATGGGAGCGATACGTGGGTGCGACTGGGCGAGTGATCGGCATTACGCACTATGGCGCTTCGGGCCCGGCGGATCGGCTTGCTACAGAATTCGGGTTTACGGTTGAGCAGGTGGTTTCTGCTATACGGAGTGCCATCGCCGCCGGCTAGCAGCTTGTCGGACTTCGTCCTCCAAGCTGCTGGATAGACATCGAACAGGATCGGATAATGGCCAGGTTTGTCATCAAGGGCGGGAAAAGGCTCAGCGGCAGCCACAGGACCCCGGGCAATAAGAATGCCGTCCTTCCCATGCTTGCCGCCAGCGTGCTTACCGACGAACAGGTTGTTCTTCGGAACATCCCCCTGATTGACGACGTGCGCACTATGCTGGAACTCCTGGAGGACCTCGGCGTGCGCGTGGAACTGCGCGGACATACAGTAACGCTCTGCGCGGCGGGGATTCGCAAACGTCGGCTGAATCCGGACCTCTGCCGCAAGGTCCGATCTTCGATCCTGTTTGCGGGGCCGATGGCAGCGAGACACGGCCGTGTGAACCTTGCACCGCCCGGCGGCGATGTTATCGGGCGCCGCCGGCTTGACTCCCATTTTGAAAGCCTGGCAAAGCTGGGCATCTCGGTCGAGTGCGGGAATACCTACCTTTTCCGTAGACGTCGCTTGCGTGGCGCTCGAATCCTTCTGGACGAGGCAAGTGTTACGGCAACCGAGAATACGATCATGGCGGCCGTTCTGGCCCGGGGCAAGTCAACTCTGTTTAACGCGGCGTGTGAGCCTCATGTCCAGGAGTTGTGTGTCATGCTCAACCGCATGGGCGCCCGGATTGAGGGGGTCGGTACGAACTACCTTAAAATCCGCGGTGTCGATCAGCTACATGGTGTCTCGCACCGCGTGTCCTCGGACTATATTGAAACTGCGAGTTTTCTGGCAGCTGCCGCTTTGACCGGCGGCCGCCTGCAGATCAGCGACGTGCTTACAGAACAGTTCGACGTGGTTTCACGACCGTTTCGGAAGCTGGGCCTGAAATGGAAACTCGCCGGACGCACATTGCACCTGCCGGCCAACCAGACACTGCGTGTGGAGAACGATTTCGATGCGGCGATTCCGAAGATTGAAGATGGGCCGTGGCCGAATTTCCCGTCGGACCTGATGAGTGTCGCGATTGTTCTGGCCACGCGTGCCACGGGGGCGATGCTTTTCTTTGAAAAGATGTTCGAAAGCCGCATGTATTTCGTGGATCGTCTGATCGATATGGGAGCCAGGATTGTCCAGTGCGATCCACATCGGGTGATTGTTACCGGCCCGGCAAGATTGAAAGGCTTTCACATGTCGAGCCCGGATATCCGCGACGGAATGGCTCTGCTGCTGGCGGCGCTTTGCGCCGACGGCGAAAGTGTGATTGATAACGTGCAGGTGATTGATCGCGGCTACGAGAATGTCGATCGCGAACTGCGCAGGCTCGGCGCTGATATAGTCAGAATCCGATAAGCTGTCGGTAAAGTATCGGGCCGACGGACATGTCGTCCGCCGGCCCGCTTGATCAGCTTGCTTCAGTGCGTACCCTATTCGGCAGCCTCGGGATCGGGTTCGCTCTCGTTCTGCCGCTGTGCGCGGCGTTCCTGCCTCCGCCTTATCATTTCTTCGCGATCCGCCGGTCCTTCGCCACCAGCCATGCCGGGATCCCGGTTTGCCCTCTCGCGTTGCCGCAGCGCCTTTATCTTCGCCATCTGCTCGGGAGTCAGGGTCTTCTTCACAAGAAGAAGGCGTTCCATCTGCAGTTTGGCAAGCTCAGTCCTCAGGTCGCCGAGCTCCTCAATAATGTCCAGCATTTCCTTCTCATCGACGTCCTCGGCCATTAGTGCCTGGGCCTGCTTGAGCGAGGCTAGTTTCATGTCGGCATCAAGTTTGATCTGTTTGACCTGCAGGTCATACATCTTCGTCCGAAGTGCGTCGATTTGTGCCTGTTCCAGGCCCAGTTTCTCCGCCACCTTCGGGTTCGTCAAAAGCTGCTCCATGATCTGGCCCTGCATTTCCATATTGCCGCGCCGTCCAGGCGCCGGGCCTCCCTGGCCTATTGCCGCCGCAGTCGAGCCGATAATTATCGCCACCGCCAAAGCCATGCTTGCTGCTTTTCTCATGATGCCCCCCTTTTGCGTGATGTTGCCCGGCCGGCTCATCCGGCTGGCTTACATACAACGCCTGGCTTCGCCCGGATATTGCATTATTGTTGCGCTACAGTTGGGCCCAGCCGGATTTGTCACAGTTCCAGGGCTGTTTCGCATCGTGCGAGGTGTCGCCAGCCGGTGTCGGTTACTGCGACGGTATCTTCCATGCGAATACCGCCTGTGTCAGGATAGTAGAGGCCGGGCTCAATGGTGATCACGTTTCCTTTTCTGAGCCGGGCAGGCGTAGCTGCAACCAGGGGCGCCTCATGTATCTCAAGACCCACTCCGTGCCCGGTGCTGTGAATGAAACCTGACGGGCCTTTTTTGCCGTGGGAGGTCGTGTATCCGCGGTGTTCTAATTCTCTTACGGCCGCATTGTGTACGGTCGCCGCGGTTACGCCCGCTCTTACGGCCTTCAGCGCGGCCCGCTGGGCCGCACACACGGCCCGATACTGCCCCATAAGCTCTTGTGGTACTGCCCCTCTTACAACGGTGCGCGTCAGGTCGCCCCAGTAGCCGTGCTGCATATTCTGCGGGAAAATGTCCATCACTATCGGCTCGCCTGCCCGGAGAGGGCCTGAGCCTTCCCAGTGCGGATCCGCTGTATTCCTGCCGCAGCCTACTATTGTTCCTTTCCCGGTGCAGTGATGGTCCAACAAAACGCGCAATATCAAAGATCGCACCCGTTCCGATGTCAGAATCGACCGCCCGATCCGGAGTATGCCACGTGAGTCCGGCCTGCTTTTGCCGATCAGCTCGCGGGCTGCGCGCATAGCAGCTACGGCGGCATGCTGTGACTGCCTGATTTTAGCGATTTCGGCCTCTGTTTTGACCTGACGCTGAGGCACAAGCGGCGTTGCCGCCACTTTTACGCGAATCCCCTTCTTTTCCACCGCTCTCACTATGCCGACAGGACACAGGCCGCTCACCTCGATCGTGCGGACCCCCATCTGCGCCGCCACCGCGCCGGCCCATTCAGAAACCCGGCGGATTCGCGCTTTCGAAATGCCAAGCGCCTCCGGTGTAGTGACTTCTGTGCCCCGCGCTGCTTCACGTGCCGCTCGCACAACTTCCATTGAACACACGACCAGCACTTTCTTTCGTCCATGAACGAGCAAAACTACCGGATCCGGTGTCCGAAATCCGCAGAGGTACTGTATGTCGGCGCAACTATCCGCGGTCCCGACGAACATCTTGGCCAACTCAAGTTTTCTTTTCATGTCCCCTTCTCATCCGCTGCACAAGAGAAGTCTCCTCGTCTTTCTCGTTATTGCAACATTTTCCTCCGCAGGAAATTCATACGACACTCGCGCGACAAAAAAGAGAGTCTTTTCACTTGAGACTCAAGCACTGCTCCAGTAGTCTTCATCCGTTTGTTGCGAATGTTTTTTCTTCGCACGACACGTGATGCGGTGGTTATAGCCCGATACTTTGTTTTCGTCAACCTGATCTGGGAGCCTGCAAGTTGTCGTAAGCCGTCCGAACTGGTTCTTCCTGTTGTATCTGCGTCGTAATGCGTTGGTCTGCGGGAACGCTCGGACAATTCTTGCCCGGTTCATGATCGCGCGTGGTGGGGTTCTTTTGTGACAACTCACAATGCAAGCAGCCTGTGGGAAAAGGCCGAGCATTCCCTGAAAGAAGTTCTTCACCCAGATGTTTTCGAGCGCTGGATCGCGGTCATCCGTCCCGAATCCCTTGAGAACAACACGCTCACTCTTCTGGTCGACAATGATTTCTATCAAACGTGGCTTGAAGAGCATTATCTGCCGCTTATTCACGATGCCGTCACGAGCGTCTGCGGCAGCAAGCTGAATATCGTTCTTGTTGCCCGCAAAGCCCAAGATGTGCAACCGGCGGCGCCCCAGAAAAAACCGTCATTGCGCGAGCGACTGACGCGGCGGCCGCGCGATCTTTCCTCGCCGTTAAACGAGAAATTTTCCTTCGACGCGTTTGTTGTCGGGCCCTGCAACAGCTTTGCCCATGCCGCTTCCCTGGCAGTATCGCAGGCGCCCGGGCGCGCTTATAACCCTCTCTTCATCTATGGCGGCGTCGGCCTCGGGAAGACGCACCTGATGCAGGCTATTGGCCTGTATGTTCAACAGAATTCCCGCGCCACCGTTCGCTATATGTCGTCCGAAACTTTTACAAACGAGTACATCGAAGCGTTGCAGACGCGCAGTCTCATCCAGTTCCGGAAAAAATATCGCGGCGTGGATCTCCTTCTCATCGACGACATTCATTTCCTCGCAGGCAAAGAACGGTTGCAGGAAGAATTCTTTCATACGTTCAACGCGCTGTTCGACGGACACAGTCAGATCGTCATGACAAGTGATCGTCCGGCGAGCGAGATCGTGGGCCTCGAGAAGCGACTCGTTTCTCGCTTTGAGTGGGGGTTGGTCACAGAGCTTGAGCCGCCTGATCTTGAAACGCGATTGGCTATTCTTCGGAATAAGCTTGCTCAGAGCAACGTCGCGATTGATGACAGGGCAATCCTCTTTATTGCCGAGCGAGTCAAGTCGAACATCCGGCGGCTTGAAGGTGCGCTGGTCCGCGTTTTGTCGTATGCATCGCTAACCGGCCGTGAGATCAGCCCTGACTCGCTTGAACACCTGCTGAGAGATACACTTGACGAGGAGCTCGTTGGACTACTGGACTTCACATCTATTCAGAAGGCCGTTGCGTCACACTACGACTTGCGCTTGGCTGACCTTACGAGTAAGCGCCGACCCCAGGCCATCGCTGTTCCGCGTCAAGTGGCGATGTATCTATGCCGCGAGCTTACCTCCGCGTCATTACCCGAAATCGGCAATGCTTTCTGTAAAACGCACGCCACCGTCCTTTATGCGTGCCGCAGTATCAGCAATAAGATGGCCTCCGACGACGATCTTTCGCGTAATGTGAAGCACATTGCGAAAAGTCTCGGTAAACAGTTGTGATATACTGTTTACAAGGTGTTAAGCAATTGATGAATACTCTCCTCCTGTTGACAACCTCCCGGTTATCAATAGTCATTAAAGATCTTTAAACAGGTAGAATTAGCCCGCTTGCCGCTTCTGTGAAGGGACGGGATCGCGTTATTTACAGTATTAACAGCACATAATACTGGTGGTATATATACATATATAGTACTCATATTGAAGACTGAACCTTACGGGAGAGCTCATTCTATGAAACTCAAGTTTGAAAGAAGTGCCATTTTAAACGCTCTTCAAACTGTGCAGGGAATTGTCACAGCACGAACGACCTTGCCTATTCTTTCAAACGCGCTGATTCATGCCGATAAGAAGAGTATTACCATTACGACCACGGATCTGGAGGTAAGCGTGCGTTGTGGAATAACCGGTACCGTTCTCAAGGCCGGGGCCGCGACGGTTCCTGTTCGCAAATTAGCGAGCATCATTAAGGAACTGTCCGCGGATGAAGTCGAAATGGAAGTCGACGAGAAGAATGTTGCAACGATTCAGAGCGGATCCAGTTTATTCAAAATAATAGGACTTGGCAGTGATGAGTTTCCTGCACTACCCACATTCGATTCAAAACTTGGATATGTGCTCGCACAGAGCACATTTAAACGGATGCTGAAGAATGTTGCCTATGGCGCATCGACCGACGAGACAAGGTATGTGTTGAATGGTGTATTTCTGAGTTTTAAGGGCGATAAACTTACAATGGTTGCCACTGACGGTAGACGACTGGCCCTTGTAGAAGAAGAAGTGGAATTTCCAAAGGAAGCAGAAGTAGATCTCATTATTCCAACAAAGGTTGTTACGGAGTTAGTGCATTCACTTGGCGATGAAGGTCAGGTGAAGATACAAACCACTGGTAGTCAGGTGGCGTTTGAATTCAGGGATATTATTATTATATCGAAGCTGATTGAAGGGACATATCCGAATTTCAGGCAGGTCATACCGGCACAGTCTGATGAACGAGTGGTCCTTGAAAGAGAATTATTGCTCACAGCACTGAGACGTGCAGCGCTGCTTGCAAGTGATAAGTCGAATTCGGTTCGCCTGGAATTTTCGAAGAATAAACTGAAAATAACGGCTATCACGCCAGAGGTCGGGGAAGCTCATGAAACCGCGGCCGTAAAGTATGATGGTAAAGATATTGCGGTGGCGTTTAATCCCGAGTATCTCATGGATCCGTTAAGGCAGCTGACAACGGATGAAGTATATCTGGAAATAACAGACGAGCTGAGCCCGGGTGTCTTGAAATGCGAGATACCCTTCCTTTATGTTCTTATGCCGATGAGGATAACGTAAGCAACTGCTGGTGACATCAATTCTTTCGTATGACTTCAGAGGACATCGCTGCCGGATGGTGTAATGGTAGCACAACAGATTCTGGATCTGTTTGTCTAGGTTCGAATCCTAGTCTGGCAACCAATTCCACATTGTGACACGCGGTGTCAGTTGGTGACAGTGCTGTCTTCTTGTGGATAACGGGAATTATTCTGCGGCCGCCAGAGCCCTGGCAAACAGCGTTCTACTGAATCTCACCCGCGCGAACTGCGGTAATGAAATCCATACCGAACTCGTCCTCCCCGAGAAGCACCGCTCTTGCCATTTTGAAACCGAGCGACTCCGTATCGAGGGCGCCAAGCACCTGCGCACTAATCTGCAGTGGGTCGACAATGCCACCGTCGGCGCCGGCTTCTATCGCGAGATAAGCAAAAACCTGGTTCAGCAACTTCCGAGCAGGCATGCCGAACGAAATGTTGCTGAGGCCGGCAGCTATGTGAATGTCCGGCCCGAAAGCCTGGCGGATCGCGGAAACAGCCTCGAGAAATGAGGTGCCGTTGCTCTGATCCGTTGATATCGGGAAGACAAGGGGGTCAACATGAATTGCGCTGTCCTTGAAACCCGCGGACCTCAGCGTCGGGATGAGCCCGTTCAGGTTGGCAAGACGCCCCTCTGTTGTACACGGCAAGTCTGTTTCTCCCGCGGCGCTTGCAACAACGGCCGCGTTGAACTCGCGCGCGATGTCGATAGCGGCGGTACGTTCGAGTGACACAGAGTTGAGCATCGGGGCGCTACGATCCGAATCCGCTGCTGCGAGCCCGGCGCGAAGCAACTCCGTATTAGAGGAGTCGATACACACCGGCAGCGCTGACGCCTGCTGCGCTGCTTCAACAATCCAGCGGAGACCTCGCTCCTTCGTCTCGGCATCGGTACCGTACTCGTCGACATTGATGTCGAGGTATGTTGCCCCGGCCTCCTGCTGTCGGAGCGCAAGAAACCGGATATATTCTGCGGCAGCCAGCTTGCCGCCGTCGTCGCCGAACAGCCCCTGCCACAGTGCGACGGCGCAGTGCTTTACGCGCGCCGCCTGCCAGTCTGCGGTGTCATAAAAGTGGGCGGGGATCGGCAACACCTGTGCCCCTTTGGCGGTCTCGTAGACAATGGCGAAGCTTCCGTCCGACTGCTCGCGGACAAAAACCCCTCCGACCTTGTAAATTCTTGTACAGTGAATGTTCTCGCCGATACAGATGAACTGCTTCACGATGGTGTCCTTTCGTGTTTCTCGGGTCCCGGTTAGTGAGTGGGCGCATAATGACAAAAGGATGCGCGCGGTTCAAGGCTTTCGGTGAAGACAGACATAATGCCGCGTGCGCAAATTGACAGGCCGGGCATGATTGGCTATCTTCATGTGGAACGTGTGGTCCGGTTTCAGCAGCAATTGAGAAGAGACGGCGGCGTAGCTCAGTTGGTTAGAGCAGTGGAATCATAATCCACGAGTCCGGGGTTCGAGTCCCTGCGCCGCTACCAAATGGCTATTGCTGCTATTGAAACGAATGCTCGGCTGACGGGAATGAGCCCTGCTCGACGTCCTGCTTGAAATTCAGCAATGCATCCTTTGCAAGCTTTCCGAGCGCGGCATATTGTTTGACGAACTTGAGCTTTGGGGCCGCGGCGCCGTGAAGGCCGAGCACGTCATGGAGCACGAGTATCTGGCCATCGCAATGCGGGCCGGCACCAATCCCGATGGTGGGAACGCTGACGGCAGCCGTAATTTCTCGGGCGAGTTCTGAAGGAATACACTCGAGCACGATTGCAAACACCCCGGCAGCATCCAACGATGCTGCGTCTGCCAGAAGTTGTTTGGCTTCCGCAGGTTTCCGCCCTTGTATCTTGTATCCACCCATTGCCAGAAGGCTCTGTGGCGTCAACCCGATATGACCGAGTACCGGGATGCCATTCTGAGTGAGAGCTGAGATAGTCCTGGATCGAACCTTGCCACCCTCCACCTTGACGGCGTCGGCCCCGGCTTCTTTGATGAAGCGCCCAGCGTTCTCGAGAGCTGTGCTGATGGACGAATGATAGGACATGAACGGCATATCGGCGACAACGAGCGCATTGCCGACACCGCGCGCAACGGCGGAGGTATGATGCAGCATTTCCTCCATGGTAACAGGCAGGGTGGTTTCATAGCCCAGCACG